>DAIMMR010000123.1:0-9627 GCA_036720575.1 Clostridium sp. | reverse complement strand
TTAAATATATATAATTATGTGTATCATTTTAAATGGGGGAATCTATATTGGGAAATTATGATTCGGAATACCAAAATTATTATAATTCTTTAAAAGGAAGAGCCAATTATTCACCGCACCATGATAGAATGAGAAGTAGTGGGGGTTCCTTTTTTCAAAAGAGTAATTATTTGGTCAAGAGAATTATAAGGGATCTAATTGGAGTTTTAGTATTATTTGCATTCGTTATGATTTGTAAAATTATTCAGACTCCGCAGACTAAAAGTATATATAGTTATTCTAAGGAAGTTGTGGATGAAAATTATGATTATAGTAAAATAGAAGCTCAATTAAAAAATATAAATATAAATGATATTAAAAACGGGACTGAAAATGTAATGAATCGAATTAGAGTAAATGAAGAAGAATAAATTTTAAGAGGCATTTCTGTGATTAAAATAAGTAAATATTTTATACCATATGTGATATTTCTGATTTTTATAGGGTATAAAGGGAAACTTATTTATACTTTTATTATAGTTTTTTTCCATGAAATGATTCATTATTTAGTTGCTAGATATTATAAATTTTCTGGATTTGACATAGAATTTATAGCAATAGGAACAGTTATAAAACTTAAAGATTTAGATGAGGCATCCCCAAGAGAGGATTTAATAATTTCAATTTCTGGTCCTGCAGCTAACTTGATTTTTAGTGCAGTTTTTTATTTTGCATATAAGAATTTTTGCTCAAACTTTTTCTATATGCTTTTCTCTATAAATTTAGCTATAGGATTATTTAATTTAATACCGGCTTTCCCTTTGGATGGGGGAAGAATATTGAGAAGTATCCTAAACTTAAAAATGACTTATAGAAAAGCAAATAGAATTATGATAATGGCAAGTATATTTATTGGAATAGGACTTATGTTTATGTACATTCTCTTATTTTTAAATGGATATAGTAATTTTAGTATAGGGATAATAGGAATATTTATAGTTACCACTTCTTTAAAGGAAAATGAAAGGATATCATATATAATTATGGGGGATATAATTAGAAAAAGATATAAATTTATAAAGAGAGGTTATATTGAGAACAGAACTCTATCAATACACTATAAACAGGATCTGCTTACAGCTATGGGATTATTTGATAAGAATAAGTATAATACGTTTATGGTTCTAGATGACGAGATGAATTTAATGGATACAATATATGAAGAAGAGATTATAGAAGGATTGAAGTTATATGGAAATATAACTCTAGAAAAATTTATGGAAATATTAAATGATAAATAATACTTTTTAACCTAAGGAAGGAGCAAGATTGTATAGATTTTGTTTTTGCCTTAGGTTTATATATTTTAAATTATTTTTGGTTATGCTAAAATATAGGAATGATACCTAAGAGGAGGATTTTTAATGAATAGAATTTCTGATGATATATTATTTAAAGTGGAAAAACCTGCCCGATATATTGGAGGGGAAATGAATTCCTATGTAAAAAATAAGGATGAAGTAGATATTAGATATGCTTTTTGCTTTCCAGATGTATATGAAGTTGGAATGTCATACCTTGGTATGAAAATACTTTACTACATATTAAATGAAAGAAAAGATACTTATTGTGAAAGAGTATTTGCACCCTGGCCTGATATGGAAGAGCTTATGAGAAAAAATAATATATCACTTTATGGACTTGAGAGCAAAGATCCTATAAAGAATTTTGATTTTATAGGGTTCACTCTTCAATATGAAATGAGTTATACCAATATTTTAAATATGTTAAATTTAGCTGGACTTTCTGTTAGGGCTTCTGATAGAGGAGAAGAAGATCCTATAATTATGTGTGGAGGGCCTTGTGCCTATAACCCTGAACCTCTCTTTGATATAGCAGATATGTTTGCTTTAGGTGAATCTGAGGAACAGATGAACGAGATTATGGATCTTTACAAAGAGTATAAAGGAAGAAAAAAAGAGTTCTTGAGGGCGGTATGCCATATAGATGGTATATATGTGCCTTCTCTTTATGATGTAAACTATAATGAAGATGGAACCATAAGAGAATTTAAACCGCTTTATGATGATGTGCCACCTAAGATTACTAAAAGGATAATCAAAAATTTTAATGATGTGGAATATCCAGATAAAATTATAGTGCCTTATACAGATATAGTACATGACAGGATAACTCTTGAGACTTTTAGGGGATGTACTAGAGGCTGTAGGTTTTGTCAGGCAGGTATGATATACAGGCCAGTAAGGGAGAAAAAAACATCTAAACTTTTGGAAACGGCAGATAAACTTATAAAAAGTACAGGATATTCAGAGGTATCTCTTACTTCTTTGAGCATATGTGATTATTCAGATTTAAAAAATTTAGTTGTTAATTTTATAAATGAACATGAAAAAGACAAAGTAGGGTTATCCTTGCCTTCACTTAGAATAGATTCTTTTTCTGTAGGACTTATAAATGAAATACAAAAGGTTAGGAAAACTGGACTTACTTTTGCACCAGAGGCAGGAAGTCAGAGAATGAGAGATGTAATAAATAAGGGTGTTACAGAGAAAAATTTGATGGATTCTGTAAGCAGTGCTTTTGAGTCTGGATGGTCTACCATAAAGTTGTATTTTATGATAGGGCTTCCCTACGAAACTATGGAAGATGTAAAGGAAATTGCACATTTATCCCAAAAAGTAGTGGACGAATATTTCAAAGTTCCTAAGGATAAAAGAAAAAAAGGATTAAAAGTAACAGTTAGTACTGCTATATTTGTACCAAAGCCTTTTACACCATTTCAGTGGACGGCTCAAATAAAAATGGAAGATGTTAAAAAAGAGATTAGAGAATTGAGATCTTCCATAAGTAGTAGACACATAGTATATAATTGGCATGAAAGTCCCTTAAGCTATTTGGAAGCCGTATTTGCAAGGGGAGATAGAAGGCTCTGTGAAGTACTTATTAAAGCTTACGAAAAGGGAGCTAAGTTCGATAGTTGGTCGGAGTATTTCAATTTTGATTTATGGGAAGAAGCTTTTAAAGAATGTAATGTAGATGGTGATTTTTATGCTTATAGAAATAGAAGTTATGAAGAAATACTTCCCTGGGATTTCATAGATATAGGAGTAAATAAGAAATTTCTAATAGAAGAAAATGAAAAAGCTAAAAGGGCTGAAGTAACTCCAGATTGTAGATTAGGATGTAAAAATTGCGGAGTTAATGTTAATTTAGGAGGTGAATGCTTTGAGAGTGCAGTATTTAATAAAGTTCAGTAAAAAACATAGTATAAGATTCATAGGGCACCTTGATTTATTGAGAACCATACAGAGGATGATAAAGAGATCAGAGCTTCCTGTAGAATATTCTAAGGGATTTAATCCACATATAAATATGTCTATAGCACAGCCTCTAGCTGTAGGAGTTTATTCCTGCGGAGAATATATGGACTTATATTTTGAAGAAGAAGTTTTAGAAGATCATATTAAAGAAAAATTAAATAAAAGTGCACCTAGTGGAATAGAAGTGCTAAGGGTGGATAAGGTAAAAAATGTAGAAAATAAAAAAGTATTTAAATCCATGGCAGAAATAAATGCCGCTAAATACATAATTAGCATAAAATATAAAGACGTAAGTAAACTTAAAGAAAACATAGAAAACTTAATGAAATCCCCAACTTGGAATACAATAAAGAAGACCAAAAAGGGAGAGAAGGAAATAGATATAAAAAAATTAATAAAGGAATTGAACTATGATGTTTTTGAAAATAAACTTAGGATAGAAACTGTGATAAGTTGTGGAAGTGTAGAAAATTTATCTCCAGAACTTTTATCAAATTTTATACAAGATAATACTGAAAATGCTGACAAAGATTGTTTTATTGATATAATGAGAGAAGAAGTATATGGGAGAAGACAAAATAAGTTACTCCCATTATATGAGTATGTATCAGACTTATATTAACTTGAAGGAGAGGTGAACTATGGTTTGGAAGAAATATTTGTTGAAAGAAGTGCGGAAGGTTTTTTGAGAATTGCTATAAAGGATAATGGTACTCTAAAAGAATGCCACATTCAGGAAGAAAGGGGCAATGCTTACCCGGGAGAAGTGTACATAGGTGTAGTTAAAAATGTAGTACCAGCTATAAAATGTGCTTTTATAGATATAAACTGCAGGAGAAATGCCTATATGTATATGGATAGCAAATTTAGAAATCTTAATTTAAAAAAAGGTGAAAAAATTTTGGTACAGGTGACAAAGGAAGATTACGGAAGAAAAGGAGCTAAAGTTATCAAAATTATAAGCTTACCAGGTAAATATTGTGTTTTAAGTAATTTTAGCAAAGGCATGAGGTTTTCACAAAAAATACAGGATGAATCCTTTAAGAAGCTTATACTGGAGAAAATAAAAATACCATCAGGTATTGGTGTAATGATAAGAACTGATGCCCAGAATGTTCCACCAGAATTTATAAACCAAGAAATCCATAAATTGAATGATATATATAACAAGATAAGAAATAAAGCTCAGTATGCTCTAAAGCCTGAACTCATGTTTGATAGTGGGGGTGCACTTGGTGAAGTACTTAGAGATAGATTGTGGGATAGTAATTTAAAGATATATGTAAACAATGATGTGGATTATAAATATATAGAGGATTTTCTAAAGGGTGTATGCAATGTAAATGTACACCTAGAACTGTATACTGGTGAAAAAACTCTTCTGTCTTATTATAATATGGAAAATGAAATATTAAATTTACGAAATAATAGAATAGAATTAAATTGTGGTGGATATATAGTTATAAATAAAACAGAAGCTATGTTTGTAATAGATGTTAATTCGGGTAAAAACATAAGAAATAATAAGATGGATAAAACAGTATTTATAACTAATTTGCAAGCGGCAGAAGAAATTGCAAGGCAAATAGTGCTTAAAAACTTAAGTGGAATAATTTTAATAGATTTTATAGATATGGAGAATGAAGAAAATAAGAAAAAGGTTATGGACAAACTTGAATCTGGTTTTTTAAATAGTAAAGGTAAGGTTATCATATACCCTTTTACAGAGTTGAATCTAGTGCAGATAGCTAGAAAGAGACAGGGTAAACCAATATATGATTATATAGAGGAAGATTGCAGGTACTGTGATGGAACAGGGAAAAAAATAAAGCTATCTTATATGATGGCTCTCATAAGAAATGAAATTTCAAATATAAGTTGTGACAGGGATGTAAAAGATTTTCATATACAGATAGATGTATCTTATGAAAAGGATGTTAAAAATAATATGGATAGGTTCATAAAAGGCATAGGTGCTGGGGACAAGAGAATATATATTACTTATGAAAAGAAAGTATCTTATAAGATAGAACCCCTTGAGTTTATGAGCCAGATAGAGCATCTGAAAGAGTTTAAAGTAAATTGAAAAAACTTTACAAACAATAACATATGTGTTAAAATGACACCTGTAGACCGCTCAAAAAAGGTTTTATAAATTATAGAAAGAATAGATTTTCTATATACCTTTTAGGCGAGACTGGATTGAGGAGGTGTTTTAAATGTATGCAGTTGTAGCTACTGGTGGAAAACAGTATAAGGTTTCAGAAGGAGACGTTATATATGTTGAAAAATTAGATGCTGAAGTTGATTCAACAGTTGAACTTGACAAAGTTTTAGCAGTAGGTAAAGATGACGCAGGTGTAGTTATTGGAAAACCTGTAGTTGAAGGAGCTAAGGTAAGTGCTAAAGTATTGGCGCAGGGAAAAGCTAAAAAAGTTATAGTCTTCAAGTATAAGGCTAAAAAGGATTACAGAAAGAAGCAGGGACATAGACAGCCTTACACTAAATTACAAATTGAAAAAATTGATGCGTAATTATGATTGAAGCATTTTTTAAAAGAGAATCCTGTAATTTGGTTTCAGTTGTACTTAAAGGCCATGCAGAGTCAGTTAACCAGGGGTATGACATGGTGTGTAGTGCTGTTTCTGCCATATCTCAAACTACTGTAATAGGAATAATAGAAGTATTAAAGCTTAAATTAAAGTACTCTATAGAAGATGGATTTTTAAGCTTTTCTTTAAAAGATATGAAAGAGGATGACATTTTAAAATGTCAGGTACTTGTGGAAACTATGTTACTTGGTTTGAAAAGTATTGAATTTAATTTTGGTGAATATATAAATGTAAAGGTAGAGGAGGTGTAATTTTATGTTAATTATGAATCTTCAACTATTTGCCCATAAAAAAGGAGTAGGTAGTTCAAGGAATGGTAGAGATAGTGAATCCAAAAGATTAGGTACTAAATCTGCTGATGGACAATTTGTTTTAGCTGGAAACATATTGGTTAGACAGCGAGGAACAAAAATTCATCCTGGAACTAACGTTGGAAGAGGATCTGACGATACTTTATTTGCAAAGATAGATGGTGTAGTTAGATACGAAAGAGTAGGAAAGACTAAAAAGAAGGCCAGCGTATATCCTTTAAAGTTAGAAGAATTAGCAGCTGAATAGTATTATTAAGGCACCCTAATGAGGGTGCTTTTTTAAAATTCCTTATTTTAAGAAAAAAGTTGTATACTGTGGTTAGAGTGAATTACTTACTTATCTGTGGGAATAATAAAATTTAGAATAAAGTGATTTTTTAATTTAATATAATTAACTTTTGAAAGGAAGTGAGCGGTATGTTCGTAGATACAGCTAAAATATTTGTAACCTCTGGAGATGGTGGAGATGGATCCATTTCTTTTAGGAGGGAAAAGTATGTAGCCTTTGGAGGACCAGATGGTGGAGATGGTGGAAAAGGCGGAGATGTTATACTTGCAGCAGATACAGAAAGTACTACACTTTTGGATTTTGCATATAGGAAAAAGTATCGTGCAGAAAAAGGTGAAAATGGAGCAGGATCTAAGTGTTTTGGAAGAAATGGAAAAGATCTTTACATAAAAGTACCTATGGGAACAGTTGTAAGGGATGTGAAAACGAATAAAATAATGGCAGATCTTGCCCATCCTGAAGACAAATGCATAGTTGCAAAAGGTGGAAGAGGCGGAAGAGGAAATGTGAGATTTACAACTTCCGTAAGGCAGGCACCAGATTTTGCTGAGCCAGGAATGCCAGGAGAAGAAAGATATATATCGTTGGAACTTAAGTTACTGGCAGATGTAGGACTTTTAGGATTTCCAAATGTAGGTAAATCCACTCTTTTGTCTATAGTGACTAAGGCTACACCTAAAATTGCAAATTACCATTTTACAACATTATCGCCTAATCTGGGAGTAACTAATATTTCAGGAATAAAAAGTTTTGTAATAGCAGATATACCGGGTATAATAGAAGGTGCAGCAGAAGGAGTAGGCCTTGGAATTGAATTTTTAAGACATATCCAAAGGACAAGGCTTTTAATACACGTAGTAGATATATCAGGAATTGAAGGAAGAGATGCTTTCGATGACTTTACCAAAATAAATAAGGAATTAAAAAAGTACGATGTGAAACTCTGGGATAAACCTCAGATAATTGCTGCAAACAAATCAGATATGCTGTATGACAATGAATTATTTGAAAACTTTAGAAAAAAAGTTGGTCAATTAGGATATGACAACGTATTTAAAATATCTGCAGCTACAGGACAGGGTGTTAAAGAACTTATGAAGGAAGCTGCTAGAATGCTAAGTACTATACCTGTAGAAAATATCGAAATAAATGAAGAAGATAAATTTGTACCTGAAGAAAAGAAATTTACTTATGACATAAGAAAAGAAGAAAATACTTTTATAGTGGAAGGAAGTTTTGTTGATAGGTTACTTGGAAGCGTCAATGTAAATGATCCTGACGAATTACGATATTTTTATAAAGTACTTAAAAACAAAGGAGTTATGCAGAAATTAATGGATATGGGAATTAAAGATGGGGATGTAGTTAAGCTAAATGATTTTGAATTTGATTATGTAATGTAATAAAAAAATAAATGGAGAGAAAATAGATGGTTAAAAAAGCTATTTTTGGGGGAACATTTGATCCAATACACAATGGACATATACATATAGCTTATGAAACTTTATATAGATTGGGAGTAGATAATATTGTATTTGTACCTACAGGTAATCCTCCCCATAAAACAAACAAAGATGTAACAAGTGCTTTTTTGAGATATGAGATGGTAAAGGCAGCTGTAGGTACGGAAAGTAAATTCTCTGTAAGTAAATATGAAATAAATAAGCCTAATTTAAGCTATACGTACAATACCTTAAAACATTTTAATAAAGTCGAAAGGAAAACCCAATGGTATTTTCTAACGGGAGCAGACTGTCTAATGGACATTGAGAATTGGAACAGGGTAGAGAATATATTTAAGTTGTGTCAATTTATAGTATTTAATAGGCCAGGATTTCCAGATTTTACTGCACAAAACATAAAAGAACAGAAAGAAAAAGTAGAAAAAAAGTATTCTACTAAAATTATATATTTAGATGCTCCTCTATTTGATATTTCTTCTACAGATATACGAAAAAATATTAAGATGGGCAGAAATGTGAGTTATCTTCTTCCCGAGAGTGTTTATGACATTATTAAACAACATAATCTTTATAGACAGAGTTCTTGACATCATATGGAGTTTTAACTCCATATGATGCTTATTAACAGGATTCTTAGTGCTTCAGCACTTAGAAAGGCGTTATCCTTTAGGAGAAATCGTTATCCAGGGACGTAGCTGCTCTTTACTCCTACTTGGAGAAAAGCAGATATCCCAAATCTTTAATTTGGTGATAGTCGCTTTCGCTGTGTGCAAGCAGATATCCCAAATCTTTGATTTGGTGATAGTCGCTTTCGCTGTGTGTGTGGGAGTATTAGAGCAGGTAGTCATCGGATAAATGAAATTAAATAATTTTTTGGAGTGATAAGGGATGTGGAGTGAAGAACAGATCAAAGAATATTTAAATGAGAAGCTGAAGAAAAACAGATATGAACATAGTTTGAGTGTCCAGGATACAGCAATAAAGTTAGCTGAATTTTATCATGGGAATGTTAAAAAGGCAAGCACAGCAGGGCTTGTTCATGATTGTGCTAAGCACATGTCAAATGATGAAATGTTGTCTATGGCACATGAGAATCAGGTTCCTATAGATGAAGTAAGTGCATTAAATCCTCAACTTCTCCATGGCAATATTGCTGCAGTGATAGCAAAAAATGTTATGGGGATTTATGATGAGGAAATATTGAGTGCAGTAGCTTGTCATACTACAGGTAAGAAAGATATGAATCTTTTAGAAAAGATAGTGTATATTGCAGATTACATAGAGCCTTTAAGAAATTTCCCGGGAGTAGAAATACTTAGAGAAGAGGCGTTTACAAATTTAGATACTGCACTTTTAGATGCCTTTAATAATACTATAAAAGTTGTAATTGATAGGGGACAACTCTTGCATGTAAATACAATTAGCGGCAGAAATTATTTGGTTTTTAAAAAAGCTCATAAATAAATTCTAATTGTATGCGTGTAAATACGTTATAATTAATATATTACAAATTTTAAGCTTATTTTAGGAGGTTTTTTATAATGGAAAAAGAAATAATAAGCACAAAAAAAGCACCAGGGGCTGTAGGACCTTATTCTCAGGCTGTTAAGGTTGGAAACTTTTTATTCACAT
>DAIMMR010000122.1:0-9627 GCA_036720575.1 Clostridium sp. | reverse complement strand
GTCATTACTCATTGTATCACCTCCATTCAAAAGGGATGAGTGATACCAGTAGCCCGCATGCAACATATTCAATTGTACTAAAAAATTATGCCATAATTATGTAGAGTTTATACACAAGAATAATATAAGTGGATTAAACAGGATATGTACTTATGCGTAAATTCATATATTGTAAGCTAAGAATTATTTATATAGTATACGGATAAATAGTAATCTGCCAATTTTAAAAAATAAGTTGAAATATATTTTAAAGCATTATATGATGAATTCAGACATCGATGTAATCTATTAAAAAAGAAGGTAAATTTATGAATGTTAATATTGAAATGATACCATCATATAAAATTGCCTATATACGAAGAACAGGCTCTTATGGTTCAGAAAATGTTCAAATAATGGAACAATTAAAAAGTTGGGCTAGAGAAAAAAATTTATTTAATTAAAGTTCAATCATATTAGGAATAGCCCAAGATAACCCTCAATTAACAGAACCTAAAGATTGCCGTTATGATACATGTTTAGTTGTTTCGGATGAATTTAAAGTTTATGATAAGTATATTAATTTTGGAAAAACTATTGGCGGTAAATATTGTGTATTTAAAATAAATCATACAGTAGATGCTGTGCAAAAAGCATGGATGGAGATATTTTCGGAGTTATGAAAAAGAAATTATCAAGTGATTCTTAGGTTCAGGTGGAGTTTGCTTATAAGGAATACCTTTTCTCCATCTGAACCTTAGAAGAACTTATCCAGGCGCGTAGCAGTGCTTATCCCCCGCTTTAAAGAAGATGGGGGTGTTAGCAATGGTAGCGATCGGATAAATTTGATTATAGAAGACCTATTCTTGAACGTTATGCTATTCAGATGATAAATAAGCATTATTGCGAAATTTGCACACCAATATTATAAAGAATATTAAAATAAATTCTAATTTAGCTGCATGAACCTCAATGCAGCTTTAAATTTTGACTATTTTATTAACTATCTTAGCTTATAATACTAATAGCTGAAAATTTGCAGTATAATATGTTATATAGAAGGGATATGTTTATCTTATATCGGCTGTGGTGATTAATTTATAAAAGAGGGCATGTAAGTGAAAAGTATATATGATATAAAATTGTTCGTGAATCTATATGATTGTTTTATGAGAAAAATCATGTTTCCAAGATGTTTTAATACCACAATAGAAACACATATGGGTATATTAAAAAATGAGTTGAAGGATATACATGGGAAAAAAGTGCTGGAGTTGGCCGCAGGAACTGGGAGCATGGCAGAGGTTTTGCCTATAGACAATTCTTATATTGGAACGGATGTAAGTATAAGAATGCTAAATATAGCAAAAACAAAGTTCAAAAAGATGGGTTTTCAAAATATTGTATTTGAAATAGCCGATGCATGTAATCTTAAGTTTGATGCTGAATACTTTGATTTGGTAATCTGCAACCTGGCAATGACCTATTTTATTAATATAGATGATTTTGCTGATGGACTATACCATATTTTACGGCAAGGTGGAGAATATCTGTGCAGTGTTCCAATGTCGTTAAAGAATGGAAAGAAAAAGTATAGAATCAATGAAAAAATAGCGGCACCTGAAAAAATCAAGGATTTATTTGTGAGGCATGGTTTAGTATTTGAACCGCTTAAAAAACAGGCGGGAGAATTATTGTATTTTAAAGCATATAAAATTGCACAATAAATTGATGGAATTATGCGTAGATAAGAGCTTTAATAATTTTATCTTTCATTTGAACGTATAAAATTCGATAATTGCATTTTGTTATTAACATTTAATTGAGTTTTTATACTGGTGCATGGAAAATTGAGTTGTAATGTTCATAAATAATATAGATAGTTTTCTATTGAATGTTATGACTACATTATACAAGGAGGAGTGAAGGTTGAAAAAGTTAGTAGTTTATGAATCTATACATCATGGTAACACTGAAAGAATAGGTAAAATAGTAGCAGAGTGCTTAAATGCTGATTTGATAAAAGCTGATGATGTGAATGTAAATATTCTAAATGACTATGATTTAATTGGTTTTGGCTCTGGAATATATTACGGGAAGTTTCATAAAAATATTGTTGGACTAATTGATAAATTGCCAACTTTGTCTGGTAAAAAAGCATTTATTTTTTCAACCAGTGGACAAGGTAAGAATAAATACAATAATCTTATTGGACAAAAATTGAAAGAAAAAGGTTTTGAAGTTGTTGGAAGCTTTGCGTGTAAAGGCTATGATACCTTTGGACCATTTAAGATATTTGGAGGAATCGCAAAAGGCAGGCCCAATAATGAAGATTTTCAAAATGCAAAAGAGTTTGCTCAAAACTTATTTGTTAAATAAGCCCACATTATGTTGATGCTGTATATAAGAATGTAAAAAACTATTGACATTTACTTTTACTAATTGTTAAAATATAAATGTCAATAGTTTTTTACATTTTTGATTTTTGTATTAAATTTAAGTGAGGTGTAATTATTGTGAGAAAAATGGATGAAATGGAAATGAGTATTAGCTTAAAGGCAATAAAATTTGCTTGGGCTTATAATATTATATTTTTGGCAATTTGGATGATATACGATGTTATTCATGGAAAAGAATTTGGAATAATTAGTTTCCTTATAACAACTCAGACTACTATTTTAATGGCAGTTGAATATTTTTTGAAATGGAAGCTTGGTAAAGATGAAAAATAATATAAAGGTTTTACGAAAACAGCTTGGACTTAGACAGGAAGATGTGGCAAATGCTTTAAATGTAACAAGACAAACTATAAATGCCATTGAAAATAGTAAATATAATCCTACATTAGAGTTAGCAATGAGGTTAGCTAAATTATTAAATACTACAGTAGATGAATTATTTACACTATTTTAAATTTAGATTAAGTGGAAAGATTAAGGATTGGATTGATTAAATGAAGTTTTTATATAAAGGTACATTATTGCTTGGTATTTTGATTATTTTACTTGGTATATATACAATAAAGCGATACAGTAAGTCATTGAATAGGCTAATTTTTTCATTTAACGCTTTGAAAGCTGGAAAATATAAAAAGATTGATCCACATAATTAAGGTGAAGAGTTTCAGGAAATGGTTATAGTTTATAACAATACAATTGAAAGATTGAAAAAGGAGTATAATGACTTTGAAGAAGCTTTAAATGGTTGTACTGTTAGTATTGGCGCAGCTAAATTCTCCAAAGATACTTATTCTATAGATAAATTGATAGATTTTGCAGACAAAGCTCTTTATATAAGCAAAAAAAGTAGAAATAAAGTAACTATTTTTATGAAATGAACTTAAATTCTAAATTTGTAAAGGAGAAGCTACAATGGAATTATGGGATGTATATGATAGTGAAAGAAATAAAACAAATAGGACAATGGTTCGAGGAACGGATTTTAATGAAGGCGATTATCATATGGTTGTTCACATTTGCATATTTAATTCGAAGGGTGAGATGTTAATTCAACAAAGGCAGCCATTTAAAGAAGGTTGGTCCAATATGTGGGATATTACAGTTGGGGGAAGTGCAATTGAAGGTGACACAAGCCAAATGGCTGCAGAAAGAGAACTGATGGAGGAATTAGGAATCAAAATCAATCTGCAGGATATAAGACCACATCTTACGATTAATTTTGATAATGGATTTGATGACATATATTTAATTCAAAAGAATATAGATATTGCTGATTTAACTTTACAGTATGAAGAAGTTCAATGTGCAAAATGGGCTTCAAAGGAAGAGATTTTTTCTATGATAGATAGTGGTGAATTTATTCCATATTACCAAAGTTTAATACAGTTATTTTTTGATATTAAAAATCAATATGGATGCCATCAAACAATTAAAAAGTAATTGGAGGGAATGTTATGTTTCAATCAAGATGTGGAGTGTGTTGTAATGAATGTGAAAGAAAGGAAAAAGTAAATTGTACAGGGTGTATTAATATGAAAAAGCCATTCTGGGGTGGAGAATGTGGTGTAAAAAAATGTTGTGAAGATAAGGGATTAAATCACTGTGGAGAATGCTCAGAATTTCCATGTGAGATGCTTTCTACTATGGGGGTTGCAGAAGGTTTTGATCCAGAACCCAAAATTCAACAATGTAGAAAGTGGGCTAATGAATAAAATCAAAATAATGTTAGTACATTAAAATATTTTAAAATAGTTTATTTGTGAAAAACAATCATAGTAATTATTATGGTTGTTCTTTTTATGGTAAAAAATAATTGACAAGTTACTTTGTAAGATGTATTATTCGTATGAGGTATAGTACGATAGCAGTACTATACTAAAGGAGGACAATATGAATAATAGTAAAGAATTATATAAACAAAAATCCAAACAAACATTTAGTAATCAAGCAGGTATTTATGAGTCAACATATAATGGTAAACATGCAGGAAAGCTGTATAGAAGTGTAATTGATAAAGTTAATAATTTTAATTGTAAAAAGGTTTTAGATGTAGGCTGTGGAACAGGAACAATACTTTCATTATTATCAAAAAATAATGCTATTAATCTTTCAGGAGTGGATTTATCAGAGGAGATGTTAAGTGTTGCAAAGCAAAAATTAGATGATAAGATTGAACTTAAAATTGGAGATTCAGAACAATTACCTTGGGAAAATAACATTTTTGATGCTATCATATGTACAGATTCATTTCATCATTATCCTGAACCTAAAAAGGCACTAAGAGAAATGGCAAGGGTGCTTGATACTGACGGCCATATGATAATTGCGGATCCATGGATTATTACACCATTTAGGCAAGTCACTAACTTGTTATTAAAATACAGTAGTAGTGGTGATTTTAAAATATATTCAAAAGCAGAAATAAGTAAATTATTATTTGAGAGTGGATTTGATGATATTGAATGGACTAGAATTAATTATAATTCATTTATAGTTACTGCTAAGTTTAGTAAGTAAATTGAACATTAATTGATGAAAATAATTAAATTGTTTATTATTTAACAAAATAAATAATAAACAATTTAAATTAAGGGAGAAGGAAAAAATGAGCAAGTCAAATAAAAAGCAAATCGAAGAATTTAGTGAACTTTGGCATCAAATCATTAAAAAATCCGATTTTAGAAAAGTAGAAGATCAATTTCAGCGGTTAAATGGATTAACAACTATTGAGATTAGTATAATTAATATTGTTTCCAAAAATCATGATGTAATTTTGGGTGAAATAGTTCTAGCTTTAGATATACCAAAAAGTACGCTGACAAATGCTATTAATAGGCTTGAAAAGCGAAACTATATAAATAGAGTTATTAGCAAAAGAGATAGGAGATCTTACGGACTAAAACTTACTGAAGAAGGTCATCTTGCTCAAAAAGAGCATTTGGATTTTGAATATACGGTATATGGAAGACTATTGAATGCCCTTGATACTGATGAAGAAAAACAAGAATTATTTAAATTATTTAGGAAGATGATTAATAATTTGGAGGAGTAAAGGAATTTGATTTATATTTTTTTAGTTGAGAATTGAGAGTGGACAATTGACAGTGAAGGATGATTTTTAGCTATCGCAAAAAAATTCACCTTAACTGTCAACTATCAATTCTCAACTTTCAACTAAATTGCTTCGCAATTTTTTAATGATGTACTAGATCTAAAATATCTATTAAGATAATAAATAGGAATGTTCTAATGCATGTATCTGATCTACAAGCATTTCGTTATAAGGAGTATCAATACAGTAGGTTTGTCCAAGATTGGCGACTACACCATTAATTTTATCAATTTCTGTACGGCGTTTATGCTGACGGTCTTGATACATGCTGGCATAACCGTCAGCATCGCTTATGCATACATGCTGCACAGTTTCAAGAGCTTCTGCCTGGTTAAAGCACGTGCCATCAGCTTTAGCTACAAGGACACATTCGTGAACTACTTTTGTACAGATTTCCCAGAGATAAGGATTGGAATGGATTTTGCCTAGAGTACACTGCATTATTGCTGATAGGGCATTTACGCCGCAGTTTACAAATAATTTTCCCCATAGTACTTTTTGAATATTATTGATGATGTTGACGTCTAGATTGCACTGGCACATGGCTTGCGCTGTGATTTTCACTGCCTTTTGTGATTCATCGCAGGGAAAGTCAGGACCAATATTGGTAGGGCCACAGCCTGAATGGAAAAATTTACCTAGTCCAAGGCTGACACTGTTATGGCTGCTGGTACCAACGATAATATGTTCCCTTTTAACAAAGTTTGCAATGTCGCGATTGTTACCAGCACCATTTTGTAATGTCATGACAATGGTTTTCGGCCCTATTATAGCTTGATTTTCTTTGACTGCATCAAAAGTGTTGATACTTTTTACAAATACAATCAATAAATCCTGAATTCCGATATCAGTTCCACTTATTGAAGCTTTAATGGTATAATTTGATTCAGTATTGTCTTTTTCAACCTTGGTTAGACCATTTGTATTGATGGCGTCTACTTGGGGCTTATAACTATCCAGCAGTGTTACTTCATGGATACTAGAAAGATAGGTAGCATATAGACTCCCCATAGCACCAGCTCCTAAGATTGCAATTTTCATAGTCTTACCTCCTGTAACATAAAAATGTAATTTAAATTTCAAATTACACTTTAGCATATCAAAACAGTAAAATAAAATGCAGATTATTCAATGGAACCATGATGAAATTTCATGGAATACATTAACTTATGATGAAAAGGGGGATGTGTTTATGGATATAAATAAATATGCACTTTTTGTAAAAGCGGCTGAAATTGGAAATTTGACAAGAGCTGCCGCACAATTAAACTATACTCAGACTGCGGCCAGTCATATGATTTCTTCTTTAGAAGATGAGCTAGGAGTTAAACTTCTGTATCGTGGAAGAAATGGAGTTTCTGTAACAGAAGAGGGGAAACAGATTTTTAAGTGATCAATCAACTATTGCTTTAGTTCGGAGTGAATGTGGTATCAGTATTCTGCCGGAATTGGTGTTAAATTCTTATTCATGTGAGGGACTAGTTAGGAGAAAATTGGAACCTGAGGTCAGTAGAACCATTTGCCTTTGTCTCCCGAATAGAAAATATATAAGTCCTAGTACGAAGGCTTTTGTGGCATTTGTACAAAAGTGGGCTCAGAAAGGATAGTTTAGCCTTAAAAGATTTCGAAGAAAAGTTAATATATAGCATGATTTCAACAAGTGGAAGATGAAAGTTAAAAAGTTTAAAAGTAGTACTGTTTTTATGAACAAATGGCATAATTTATATCTGAATATTATGATTTATTTAAAAAAAGTAGGTAAAAATTAAAAAAGTGTTGACAAAGGCATGTACACAGTTTAAAATTAAATTCATCGAAGAAAAGTGATGATGGAGATAAGTAAAAAGAATATTTCACCAACAGTGAGCTGGAGATAGTGTGAATCCAGTGGCAGAGTTTTTTTGAATAACACTCCGGAGTTGCAAACTGAAATATTTGCAAACTGTACCTTAAACTAAATGTTTGAGATAGGTTTAAATTAAAGTAGGAGCGTCGTATTCCATGCGTTATTTGGATACCAGTAGTAGCTGGAAGGAGACCATTATTATATGGTAAATTAGGTGGCACCGCGGATAAGCATCAATTCGTCCTATTGTTTTATTAGGATAAATTGATGCTGTTTTTATAACCAAGGAGGAATATTAATATGTGTACAATTATGTGCTATACGGGAACGGATATGAAGCATGAAAAATTTGCAGAGGCATTGCAGAGAACTGAGTCCAGAGGACCGGATATGACGGAAATTCTTACTTTGCCATCTGGTATTTTGGGTTTCCAAAGACTTTCTATTATGGATTTAAGTTTTAGCGGAATGCAGCCATTCACAAGGAAAACAGATGCAGCTATCTGCAATGGTGAAATTTATGGCTTTCGTAAAATTAAAGAAGAACTAATAAAAAAAGGACATAAGTTTATTTCTGACAGTGATTGTGAAATATTACTTCCTATGTATTATGAATATGGACTGGATATGTTTTCAAAGCTAGATGCAGAATTTGCAACTGTTATATATGATGGAAAAAAGGACAGATATATTGCAGCACGAGATCCAATTGGAATTCGTCCTCTATTTTATGGCTATTCTTCATCAGGTAAGATCATGTTTGCAAGTGAAGCTAAAAACTTGGTTGGTCTTACATATAAAATTATGCCATTTCCACCAGGACATTACTATGCTGACGGTAAATTTACGTGCTATTGTGATATAGCAGTAACAGAAAGTGATTACTGTAAGGATGACTTAGAAGCTATTTGCAGTAATATTCATGATAAATTGGTAGCTGGTGTAGAAAAACGTATGGATGCGGATGCTCCTGTAGGTTTCTTGTTAAGCGGCGGTTTGGATAGTTCACTCGTATGTGCAATTGCTCAAAAAATGAATCCTGAAAAACCAATTAAAACATTTGCTATAGGTATGACTGAAGATGCAATTGATTTAAAATATGCACAAGAAGTTGCAGATTACATTCATAGTGATCATACTGTTGTTTATATGACAAAAGAAGAAGTAATTGAGTCACTTGATGAGGTTATTAAAATTCTTGGAACATACGATATTACAACAATAAGAGCAAGTATGGGAATGTATTTGATTTGCAAGAAAATACATGAGATTTCTGATGTCAGAGTGCTTCTCACTGGTGAAATTTCTGATGAATTATTTGGCTATAAATATACTGATTTTGCTCCAAATGCAGAAGAATTTCAAAAGGAATCACAGAAGAGAATCCGAGAACTTTATATGTACGATGTACTTCGTGCAGACCGTTGTATAAGTTCAAATTCTATAGAAGCAAGGGTACCGTTTGGTGATTTAGATTTTGTGAAATATGTTATGTCCATCAACCCAGAGAAGAAATTAAACAAATACAACATGGGTAAGTACCTTTTGAGACATTCATTTGAAGGTGATTACTTGCCACATGATATTTTATATCGTGAAAAAGCAGCATTTAGTGATGCTGTAGGGCATTCTATGGTAGATTATTTAAAGGAATATGCAGAAACATATTATTCTGATGAAGAATTTAAAAGGCTATGTAAAAAATATGAATATCACGTTAAACCATTCACAAAAGAATCATTGCTATACAGAGAGATTTTTGAAAAATATTATCCAGGACAAGCAGATATGATAGTAGATTTTTGGATGCCAAACAAAGAGTGGGAAGGCTGTGACGTAAATGACCCTAGTGCCAGGGCATTATCAAATTATGGTACCAGTGGTAAATAAATGTAATACATTACATTTCTTCATCTGAGGCGTATTAACAGTATTCTTAGTGTCTTTAGCATATAGTATATGTTATCCTTTAGGGGAATAACTCCAGGGGCGTATCAGACGTTATGCACAGCATAAGAATAGCAGCTATCAATATAACGATAGCTGCTTATTTTTCATATGGTGTATATTATTTTACTACGTTAGTTACCTGAACTCTGAGTTGTTTGTCCAGGTGATGTTCCTGAATTTGAGCCTCCCGTTGTTTGCCCGGATGAAGCCTTTGAATCCGAATTTCCAGTTGTTTGTCCAGATGAAGCTTTTGAACCTGGATTTTCAGTTGTTTGTCCAGA
>DAIMMR010000121.1:0-9730 GCA_036720575.1 Clostridium sp. | reverse complement strand
TTAATAAGCATCAGGTGGAGTCAAAACTCCATCTGATGCCAAGAACTCTGTTTATAGAAATCTTGCACAAATGTTACACTCCTACAGCTATATTCACATAAAATAATACTAAATGCTAGGAGGTCATATTTATGGAAAATGAAAATATTTTAAATCCCGATATCGTAAGTCATCATAATAAACCAACTGAAGTAGTAAACCTACCCTACCGTGTATATGAATCTTTTAAAGGAAAATATTTTATGGGTCATACCCCATTTCTAATTCTACAACGTAATTTAAATGCCTGGGGAGGCTTGATAAACCCAGAGGATTCAGAGGTTAAGTTATATATAAATACCTTTACAGTATCAAATACGTCCAATACACCTTTTATATCAGAACTATGGCTAAATTCTGAGCCCCTTGGTAGAACATCTATATCTCCCTATGTATCCCCTGCAAATACTACCATATATCCTTTACCAACTTCGAATATTTTATTAGGTTTCGCGCAGCATATAAAACACTCACCTTCCAGCGGCATAAGTTTATTTAACAGAATTGCAGAAGCAAATTCCACAGTAGTTGGAAATTATTATGGTAAAATCATCATCCCTCCAGGAGGATCTCTTATCGTATATCTACACTCTCCTGGCAGCCAGCATATTAAAACTGATGTTGCCTTAGGCTGGTGGGAGGAAAATCTATAATTTAGCTATTATATAGATTTAAATTAAGTGAACTGGACTTATAATATAGGTTCAGTTCACTTAATTTAAAAATAGAATACCAAAAATACTTAAAAAACACTTTATTATACATACTAAAAGTTTCATTGGTTAAGATATATATAACTAAAAGTATCTAATATGAAGATTTTTTTTAGAGGAGTTAACATGACAAACTTAAGTAACCACCAACTATTCACATTAATGTTTATATTTGAAGTGGGAAGTACTACGCTCTTTGCTCTAGGTATCAATGCAAAACAAGATGCATGGATTGTCATTTTAATTGCCTTATTGATTGGCTTAGTATTTGTATGGATCTACACAGAACTTCAAAATGCATTTCCTGATAAAAATTATGCTGAAATAATTATCGCCATATTAGGGAAATTTTTTGGCATACCTCTTATTTTATTTTACATATTAGATTGCCTTTGGCATACAGCTCGTAATCTTAGAGAATTTGGTGAACTAATAAATTTGACGACTCTTCCTGAAACTCCATTATGGATTATACTTTCTCTATTCCTGTCTGTTAGTGTATATACTCTATTAAAAGGGGTTGAAACTTTAGCTCGTGCAAGTGAAATAATATTCCCTATTCTTATAATATTTATGCTAAGTATATACATATTGATTTATATATCAGGAGATGTAGATTTTAAAAAATTAACACCAGTTTTAGGAAATGGCATTAAACCTATTTTGCAAACCCTACCCAGCGTAGTAATGTTCCCCTTTGGAGAAATCTTTATCTTCTTAATGTATTGGCATTATTCTAATGATAAAAACTCTGTACGAAAAACTACAGTAAAAGCAGTTTTATATTCAGGAATGCTTCTTTGCTTTTCTTTAATAATGGATATTACAGTATTGGGTCCTAAATTTACTTCCATTGCAACCATACCTTTTGTAGAAACCTTAAGGTTAATTAATATAGGAAATATAATAACCAATATAGATATTATAGGTATAATTATTATATTTTTTGGGGGATTTTTCAAAATGTCCATATACCTATATGCCATTATTACAATGTTAACTACTGTATTTAAAATTAAAAATTATAAATCAACTCTTATTCTATTTAGTACTTTCTTGCTCTGGTTTTCTGTTGCATTTGAACCTAGTTATGCCTATCATATATGGATGTTTCCCTTTGATGTTCATTATTTTACCATAATTTATTCTAATATATTCCCATTTCTGCTATTAATGATTTATTGGATAAAAAAGAAAAGAGCTAAATTATAAGTATAAATATTATTTCAAGGTGGTAAAAATATGTGGATTATAGAATTTTTAAAAAAAGCATTAGAAGGAAGAGGGTTTTATCCTAACTTAATGGTTATCCTTTCTTGGTCGTATACTGTTGTGGTAGTAGGAATATTACTTTGCCAGCTTTTTCTCTACCTCTTAGGAATAAAATACAATAATGATGCCTTCGGCAAAGAGACATCTGAGAAGAAAAAAGAACAATGAATAATGTCCTGTCAGTAAACAAATACTAATGCTATCAAGTGATTCTTAGGTTCAGGTGGAGTTTGCTTATAAGGAATACCTTTTCTCCATCTGAACCTTATTAACAGTATTCTTAGTGTCTTTAGCACTTAGAATACGTTATCCTTTAGGGGAAGAACTTATCCAGGCGCGTAGCAGTGCTTATCCCCCACTTTGATAGAAAAGCGACTATCACAGTGTGCGATGTGGGTGTTAGCAATGGTAGCGATCGGATAAAATAAAAATAGAGGTAAATAAAGTGTTTAATTATATATATAAAAAGTTTAAATTCATGCAGCTTAAAAATATTAATGTAAGCGGTGAAAATTCAAAGGGAAAAATTCCACAACCAAAAATTTCTACTAGCCTTGAAGATAATCTAAATGTTTTAAAAAATATTTTAGGTTCAAGCAGTGATATAATCTACCGTCAATTTTCCTTTGGTTCTAAACTGCAAATAAATGCTGCAGTTGTATTTTTAGAAGGTATGACAGAAAAAGCAACCATAAATGAACTTATAATTAAACCTTTTATGTACGACAGCAAGCTGTGCAATTTAGAAAGTGAATTAGAGCTAGATAGTATTAGCGTTATAAAAAATTGTATGCTTTCTGTTGGGAATGTTAAACAAGTTGCATTAGTAAATCAATTAATAGATGGATGTTTATCTGGCGATACCATATTTCTTGTGGACGGCTGCAAAGAAGCTTTAATTATTCATTCAAAGGGATGGGAAACCCGCGGTGTAGAAGAACCTAAAACTGAAGCTGTAGTAAGAGGACCTAGGGAAGGTTTTTGTGAAACTATGGCCACAAATATGACACTTTTACGGCGTAAAATCAAAAATCCCAATTTGACCTTTGAAACAATGAAAATTGGAACTCAAACAAACACCAGTATATGCATTGTTTACTTAAAAGGCATTGTTAATCCTAAGCTTATAAAAGAAATAAAGCAAAGATTAAATAGAATTAATACAGATGCTATTTTGGAGTCAGGATATATTGAGCAATTTATAGAAGATGCTCCTTATTCCATTTTTCCTACTATAGGCAATTCGGAAAAACCAGACACAGCAGCTGCCAAAATATTAGAAGGAAGAGCTGCTATTTTAGTTGATGGTACTCCTTTTGTACTTACTATACCAATGCTCTTTATTGAAGGCTTTCAAAGTTCAGAAGACTATTATTCTAGAACCTATTTTGCAAGTATTTTAAGAATTTTAAGATTTTTATGCTTTTTCATAAGTATATTCTCTCCAGCTACTTATGTAATGTTATCTACCTTTCATCAAGAATTAATACCTACTACTTTATTATTTACTATGGCAGCAGGCCGTGAAGGAGTTCCTTTTCCAGCAGTTATGGAAGCTGGCCTTATGATAATAACCTTTGAAATTTTAAGAGAAGCAGGCGTTAGATTACCTCGTCCAGTAGGTCAGGCCGTAAGCATTGTAGGTGCTTTAGTAATAGGTGAAGCTGCCGTAACAGCAGGATTAGTGTCAGGACTTATGGTTATTGTAGTAGCGCTAACAGCTGTATCTAGCTTCGTAGTTCCAGTATATACAGATGTAGCTGCTATTTTGCGAATGATATTTCTTATATTAGCTGGAATGTTAGGTATATTTGGAGTTGGTATTGGCATATTGATTTTACTTGTACACATCGCATCTTTAAGATCTTTTGGCACCCCATATTTAGCTCCTCTTGCCCCACTAAACAAAGAAGACTTAAAGGATAGTCTCATAAGAACTCACTTATGGAATATGTCTACTAGACCTAAAACTATAGGGTGGCACAATTTTAAAAGACAAAAACCAGGATCAAAGCCAGAACCACCATTAAAAGAAAATAACAATTAGAAATACCAGCACATTTTTATGAGGTGAATCTAATGAAAAAATACATAAATGCAGTAATAAAAATAGTTATCTGTATTTTGGTATCTTTAAATTTAACTTCCTGTTGGAGTGCCCATGAGTTAAATAAATTAGCCATAGTAATAGGAATGGGAATTGACAAAGGAAAAGAAGATGGTTATCCTGTAGAAATGACTGTCCAGATAGCTAATGTATCAGGTATTAAAAGTTCTTCAAAAGGAAAGGATGCTGGAGCAAATAATGCCGGTTACTTAAATTTAAAAGAAAAGGGGAAAAGTATCTCCGATACAGCAAAAGCTTTTAATCGTAAACTAAATCGTAATTTATTTTTTTCACATAATCAAGTGGTTATATTCGGAAAAGATTTTGCAGAAGAGGGTATTGAAAATTACATGGATTTCTTCTTGAGATATCGTGAAACTCGCCTCTTGACATGGATTTTAGTATCTAAACAGCCTGCTAGTGAAATATTAAATGTAAAGCCAGAACTTGAAGCCACTCCTGGAAAAAATATAGGAGAATTGATTAAAAATCAACAGCAAGTATCTCAGATACCAGCTGTAAATTTAAAAGATTTTTCATCTAAATTGATGAGTAAAACTACAGCGCCCACTGCACCTATAGTTGAATTTACAGAAGTAGATATTAGTGTATTTATAATAATACTTACAATAACTTGCATATATACTCTAAAAAAAGGATTGGAAGTCATAGCTAGGGTCAGTTTCATTTTAGGTATAGTATCAATTATTACGGCTATATTTATTACAATACTTACTATTAAAGATATTCATTTATCAAATTTTTTACCTCTTTTTCAAATAAACTTAAAAGAATTTGTTCAAGGAACCAATCTTATGATGTCTATTCCCTTTGGTGAAATAGTTGTATTTCTAATGATTTTTCCATACGTTAATGATATAAAAAAAGTAAAAAAATCTGCTTTTATAGGTTTAATTGCAGGAAGTATATTTTTTTTAAGTGTTATCTTGCGAAATATAGGAATACTTGGGAATATAAGTTCTATTCATTTTCTTCCATCTTATCAAGTGGCAAGATCCATAAATGTGGGAGAAATTATTACGAGAATGGAAATATTAATTGCACTAATACTATTATTTAATGAATTTGTAAAAACATGTATCTTTTATTATGCAGCAGTTCTATCCATAGCCCAATTTTTCAAATTACAGTCTTATAAACCTTTAATTACTCCTGTTGGAATTATAAGCATTATATTTTCAATTATCATGTTCAGTTCACCAGCAGATCATGCATATGTAGCGTCTTCTATATATCCTATATATGTTATCCCATATATAATCTTATTTCCTTCTATCTCCTTAATCATAGCCTGGGTTAGAAAATCAGGTAGTTAGAAACTAAAATCTTACAATTAAAATGGACTGCCATCATAGACAGTCCATCATCCTTTAACATTCTATTATAAAGATATGAAATAATCATAAGCTATTTTAGAAATCTTTCCAATTGTTTCTCTGGCAAAGTTATTTGTAACAGCATCCCAGGTAAGTCCACAAAAAATATAATCAACATTAGGAAGATATACTATACCTGCATCATGGCTTATTCCATCTAAATCCCCCGTTTTATGAGCAATAAGTGTATCATCGGGAATGTTCAGTCTCATAACACTATTATCCAATTGAGCAGTCAATATGTTCTTCATAATGACACTATAGGATTCCTTAGCCCTTTCACCTTTATAGATAATTTCAAAGAATTTTGCCATTTCTGCAGCAGTAGTTTTATTTTCCCTGCCTTCTTTTCTTGCCTCTGAATCCATCATCTTTCTTTGAAGTACTGTATTTTTTATTCCTAAATTTTTAACATAATTGTTTACATTGTCCATCCCTGCAAGATCCATCAGTATGTTTGCAGCCGTATTATCACTTTGAATTATCATCAAGGTTATTACGTCTTTTAGAGTATAGCTGTTTCCACTTTCCAAAAGATTAAGTATGCTAAAAGGTACTTTTACATTGTCCTCTACTGTTATTCTCTGTTTAAGTGAAAGTTTTCCTTCTTTAACTTGATTCAATATCTCCATCATTATAGGTATCTTTATAAGACTTGCAGAAGGTACCACTATATTTTCATTATAGGCGATTTTTTCTCCTGTTTTAAGATTTTCTATGACAAATGCACAATTCAATTTTTTTAAATCTATTGCAGCTAATATTTCTTCGTACAGCATGTTTTGTGCCTCCTAATTCTCTACTTTTTGTTTTAAAGCTTTATTCTTTTTTTCATAATTGGAGTACAGTATAAATGCTACAATTGAGAAAAATATAGGACCTACAACCATCCATATGGTGCTTTGCATATCACCTTGAAATGCCGGCGCAATTATTGTAAATAAATTTGCAAATCCTATAGTAAATACAACAACTATTTCCCAGATCAATGAAGATTTATAGCTTTTAAAAATTATAAATGGCTTGTTAATTTCCTCTTTCTTCTTAAAAGGAACAAAAGCTCCTGCTATAAACATATATGGAATTGTCAATGCTACATTTGTCATGCTTACAACTATATTAAAAAACTTGGATGCTCCTTCTCCACCAACTGTGAGCAATACTAAAAACAAAACGATTATAGTGCACTGTACCCACATTGCATTTTTAGGCATACCATCTTTTATTTCTGTTATTTTTTCAGGAAATAACCCTTTTGGAGTACCTTCTATTATCTGTTTAAGCGGACCATACAATACAGTTATGATACTTCCTGTTAGTGCAAGGAACATTGATAGTCCAACAAATCTTGCTACCCAGGCACCTAATGTAAGTGCTGCAGATTGACTTAAATTAAAGCTAACTCCTAACTGATACCCCAGGTTTTGCATTATAACATATGCAACATTAGCTAAATGAACATCTGGATTTGAAAGTACCTGTTTCCAATTAGTAAATATACCACACATAAATATGCCTATAGAATATCCTAGTGTTATGACTATTGCAGATATAGCCATTCCTTTTGCGAAATTTTTTTCAGGTTTTTCAGTCTGATCCACAAGTCCTGCTACAACTTCAATTCCACCATAAGCAAATATAGCAAATACTATAAATGATAAAATTGAAAGAGAGCTACTGTATTTTGGATTTGGAGATACTGTAAAACTAAGAGGCTGTGCAAGATGTCCATGGCTTGCTATAAGCACAATTACAGCACCTATAATCAAAAAAACATTTAATAACATAACTGCGGTACCGCCAATTGAGGTAACTTTTGAAATGTCTTTTAATCCCTTAGTAGCTATAAATGTTATGGCTACTATGAAAATAATACTAAAAATTCCTATAACTTGGGTAGATTTAAGTCCCCAAAATCCCCAAGTAGCTGTTACATCTTTTCCAAATATTAGATTTGAAAGTGGAATCCATATAAGGGAACACATATCAACTATTAGGACAACATATGAAGCATACCACATAAATGTTGCTTCAAAAGCATATTTAGGTCCTACAGATCTATTCATCCATGAATAAATTCCACCTTTTTCATCTTTAAATGCAGAACCAAATTCAGCCATCATAAATGAATATGGAATAAAGAATGCTATTCCTGATATTATATACCAGGGAATAGATGAATATCCCATAAGGAGAAATGCTCTTGGCATGTTAGCAAAGCCAAACACTTCAGTAAAAATCATTAAAATTAGTGCTACAAGTGACAGTTTTTTTAAATTGTTTGTACCCATTTTTCCCCTCCTAAATTTATTAAAATATTTATATAGAAGTCCCTAGAAATTTAATCTAGGAGCTTCATTTTAACTTATTAATAATTAATAGATTCTATTCCAAGTCCTGGTTTATCTGTAAGTGTTATTTTGCTTTCATTAAATACTGCTCCTCCATTAATTGGATCTTCACTGCATAAAACAGGGCCATCCAAATCGATTTTAGTTATGATACTCTTTGCACAAGCTAGGTGAACTGCAGCTGTTACACTTACTTTTGCCTCCAACATGCACCCTATCATACACTCAATTCCATGTATTTCTGCTAAGGAACATATTTTTAATGCATTGTATATTCCGCCTGTTTTCATGAGTTTTATATTTATTAAATCTGCTGCTCTTCTCTCTAGAACATTTAGGGCATCCATTGGAGAAAATATACTCTCATCTGCTAAAACTGGTATGGACACATTGTCTGTAACAAACTTTAATCCATCTATATCCTGTGCTATAACAGGCTGCTCCACAAACTCAATGTTAAGTCCTGCATCTTCCATTTCTCTTAGTACTTTTACTGCTTCTTTAGGCTTCCATCCTTGATTTGCATCTATTCTAAGTTGAGCATCATATCCTATAGCCTGTCTTATAGCTTTCATTCTTTCCAAATCTTTTTTAGAATCTTTACCTACCTTTATTTTTAAAGTTTTATATCCTCTTTTTATAGCATCTATACTGTCTCGTACCATTTCTTCAGGTTCATTTACACTTATAGTTATATCTGTTGTTATTTCTTTTCTAAACCCACCCAGAAGCTTGTACAGTGGTGCTTTATATAACTGACCGTATAAATCATAAAGTGCTATGTCCACTGCAGCCTTTGCACTAGTGTTTTTTACAATACACTTATTTAATTTCTGTATTACAGTTTCAAAATTTTCTATATCCATGCCTATAATGGATTTCTTTATATGATCTTCTATGGCCCCTATTATAGATCCAATAGTATCTCCTGTTATGACTCCAGTAGGTGGGGCTTCTCCAAAGCCAATATTTCCTGTATCTGTGTATATTTCAACTATAATATCTTCTACCCTTTCCACAGTACGGAGTGCTGTTTTAAATGGTGTCTTCAGCGGAACGGATATTCTTTTTATTTTTATATCTTTTATTTTCATTTAGAGAACCTCCTTGAAATTAATACAAAAAAAGCCCGCAAAAGCATATTAACATTGCTTTTACTGGCTTTCATTCACTTTAAAATAAGGGTAACTTATTTACCATAAACAAAACAGTAATTTAAAAATATTTTTTTTTCACTTCATTATATTTCTTAACTCCATCTCTGTAAGCTACAATAATGGCTTTTTGAGATGAACCATGATATCTTTTCATAACTTCTTCTTTTAGTTTATCATCAAATATTCTAAGGTTTCTGCCTATTAAAAGAGATCTTATAAATTCATCCGTAGTTCTTAGTGTAGAAGATGAATTTAAATCAATTATTTTATCTGTACTTAAATCCACTACAAAACCTATGTAAAAAGAATTAAATTTAATGGTAATAGCATTATCCTCATTAGTTTTGGCATTTCCAACTATATATACCGTGTTTTCCATATACATAAAATCATCTCATTAACTGAAAATTAAGTTTAATTATTAATTGTTAGCTATTAAGTATATAATATGATAAATATTGAAAAAAGTCAACTAATAAACAATTAATCTAATAATTACAGGTACAACTATAATTAAAATACAATAAACCTTTTTCCACAGAAACAGAATAAAATTCAACTTATATCGGATAATAACTACTATATAAATAGTTTTAGAATATTAAAAACTCAACTTTCGCAGTTTAAAAAAATTGCGAAGCAATATTTTTAAAGAACAAAGTTCAAAGTTCAAATATCAAATAAGGATAATTTT
>DAIMMR010000120.1:0-9791 GCA_036720575.1 Clostridium sp. | reverse complement strand
AAACTCTACAGGTTTTTTGACTTAATATAAAAATATTGCGAAGCAAAGCTTTTGAAAATAGCAAAGTTCAAATAACAAAGAACAAATAAAGATGATTTCCCTCGTACCTCAGGAAATCTATAATTTTAATATTTTCTGACGTTAGGAAGAAAATTATCCTTATTTGATATTTGAACTTTGAACTTTGTTCTTTAAATAAATTGCTTCGCAATATTTTTAAACTGCGAAAGTTGAGTTAGTCCTTCTTTACAATATCCATAATCAAACCATTGGCATATACAGCATATATTTTTGAAGCTTTCATAAGTTATTTTATTGTGGATAATATCTAAAAGATCTCTATAGTAGTATACTTTATTGTTATCTATTTGAAATAGATCTAATACTTTTTTGTCTAAATAGTCCACTTTATATCGATGCTCACAGGATTTTCCATCTATGTTATGAGGGCAGCAAGAACAGATGATGTCTGTTTTTGCTATAATCTTCACCTGTATGGAAGGATCCTTTTTTAAGGAATAAATAATCTTATCCATATTTTTAGTAAAATTTTCACTATAACCGTAGCCCCTATATCCCTGGATACATAATAGATGATGAGCTCTTAATGTTAACATTTTATAAGATTTGTTTTTATGAGGGTTTCCCGAACTCTACTGCCTAATATATAAGCAATTATAATTTTTACAGTATCTAGAGGGATAAAGGGAAGGGCACCTACTATTATGGCTTTTTCTATTGTAATTTTTGTTATAAATGAAAGTTGAAGTACTCCAATTGCATAACAAAATATTAATGAAATAATTAAACCTATAATTGATTTAACAAAAGATAGTTCTTTTTCTGAAATTTTTCCTATAAAGTAAGCTATAATGGGATAAGTTATGAGATATCCTCCTGATGGTCCTAATATTACACTTAAACCACCATGGAAATTTGCAAATACAGGTACACCAACTGCTCCTAAAAGTACATATACCAATTGGGATAATGCACCAAGTTTGCTTCCTAAGATTACTGCAGATATGTAAACTGCTAATATTTGAAAGGTTATAGGTACAGGACTAAAAGGCAGTGGTATGGAAATCTGAGCTAAAATAGCTGTTAAAGCCGTAAATATAGCTGTTGTAGTCATTTCTTTAAGTTTTAAGTTCATATTTTTCCTCCTCAATAATTGTTAACATATATATTATTTACGTTGACAATAAAATTATAATAATTATTTAATAAATTGTCAACATAAAACATACAGTGATGTTAACAATTATTGAGTCAGGATATTAAATATATGATTTATTCCCAGTTGAATTCAACTTCATAATAATATTTTTTTATAAATGACATTTTATTTTTATGTGTAGCGTATTTTAATGCTTCATTGTACGTTTTATCTTTACATTCTTCATTAAATTCAAAAGATTTTATTGTGCTAATGTATATTCCGGTCTTAGTTAGCCTTTTTATTATTTCCCAATGCATTTAAATCCCCCCATATTATTTGCTATATACATCTCTCTTATCAAGTGATTCTTAGGTTCAGATGGAGTTTGCTTATAAGGATGACTTTCTCCAGCTGAACCTTATTAACAGTATTCTTAGTGTCTTTAGCACTTAGAATACGTTATCCTTTAGGAGAAGAACTTATCCAGGCGCGTAGTAGTGCTTATCCCCCACTTTGATAGTCGCTTTCGCTGTGTGCGATGGGGGTGTTAGCAATGATAGCGATCGGATAAACTGTATTTTTATAATTCAAGTATACTATTTATATTTAAAATATTATACTAAAAGTTGTTTACTGCATTTTACACGTTATGACTTTTTACAAAAATAAATTTCTAATACCAATTTAATATGACTGTCATTAGTAGTTAAATACTTGTACAATTGAAATAAAGAAAGACCAAATAATGTTATTGTTAGATATATATTTAAAAATCTTATAAGTTGGAGGGATATTGATGAATCCAGTTAATATAATAAATAGTGAAAATCCATGTAATATAGTTGTAAGTATTCCACATGGATCTAGTAAAATAACTTTGGAAATGAAACAAAGCATGAAAAAAGGAGTGGTGCTTCCAAACAATGATTGGTTTTTAAATGACCTTTATGATTTTTTACACGAGTTAAATATAACTGTAGTGTCGGCTAATTACAGCAGATACGTTATAGATGTAAATAGAAATATTGAAAATAAATTTATACAGGGAAAATACACAAAGTCATTAGTTTATTACAACACTACCTTTGATAGAAAAATTTATGACAAGCCATTGGAGATGGAGATAATAGAGGAACGAATAAAGAATATCTATAATCCCTATCACTTTTCTTTGAAAAGGGAACTAGAAAAAATTTTAAGACTAAAGAATAAAATTTACTTGTTAGATTTACACAGCTTTTTTGAGCAGTCAAAAGCAGATATAATACTTGGAACCCGTGAAGGAAAAACTTGTTCCAAAGAATTTTTAAAGGTTGTGTATGATGCATTTACTTCTCAGGGGTTTAATGTAAAAGTTGATGAAAAGGGACTTAGAGGAGGATACATCGTATCTCATTATAGTTCTATGAAAAATGTAGAAGCTATACAAATTGAAATAAGATATACAGCTTATATAGAAAATAGATATTTCGGTGAAGAAGAAGTTAAGAATGTAAATAATATTTTATTTGATGATGCTAAAGAACGTTTATATAAAGCTTTTTATCATATAAGAAACAAATTAAATGTTGTGTATAATTAGAGCGAAAAATAGGAAAACGAGGAAATAAGTATAGTAAATTTATTGATTAAGTTCTGCTGGTTAACTATAATAAAAATAACGGTTAATTTAAATCTTAAAGATAATGTAAGGAGAGTAGATTTTTATGATTTCTATAAATGAACTTGATTGTGTAAAACGTATGTGTGAATCCCAGGCAGATATGATATCGGGAGGAGTATTATATACTGTTGTTGAAAAAAATAAAATTGTTTGGAAAAAAGCATCTAAGGCATTTGATATTAAAGTGATGGATATTGGGTTTGATGTAAGTAAGCAGAACATATCATTAGAAGCATTTCAAGAAAAAAAAGATGTTACAAAGAATGTTTCAGATCCTAGATACGGAAGATTTAAAATATTTGAGGAACTTATAAAAGATGAAAATGGACAAATTGTTGGAATATTTTGTTCCCTGTTTCCTAATGTACATGCTATAGCAAAAGCATTTAAGGATTTTGCACCAGTGCTAGTTGAAATGTTTCCAGAGGGAGCATTTTTTGTTTTATCTAATCTAGAAAGGGTAGTTGATGTACAGGGCTCTAAAAAGTTTGATATACCTTCTATTAAAGCAGGAAATCTAAATTCAGATTATTCTGTTGTAACTAAAGCAATTGAAACTAAAAAATTTGTATTAAAGGACATAGATACTTTAGAGTATGGGGGAGTACCTGTTAGGATGGCAGTCTATCCATTTTGTGAAAAAGATACAGACAATGTTGTAGGCACTTTCGGAATGATTATACCTAGAGGAATTTCAACAAATCTAAAGAATATGTCAAATGACCTTACAGAAAATATTACGGGAGTATCCTCTACTATTGAGGAATTAGCTGCTTCAGCATCTGAAATACATACAAATGAGCAGAATCTAGATAATGAAATAAAACAAATAATATCTTTGTCAGAAGAGATAAATGAAGTATCTTCTTTAATAAAAGGTATTTCAGATGAGACTAAGATGCTTGGATTAAATGCCTCAATTGAAGCTGCTAGGGCAGGAGATGCTGGAAAAGGTTTTGGGGTAGTTGCACAAGAAATTAGAAAATTATCAGAACAATCAAGAAGCACAGTGCCTAAAATTGCAAAGTTAACAGATAATATTAGGGAAAAGGTTGAGTCTTCTAGCAAGATGAGTCAGAATTCACTGACTTCAAGTCAAGAGCAGGCAGCGGCTACGCAGGAAATCACAGCTAGTATAGAAGAAATTACATCTATGTCAGAAAATTTAAATCAAATTGTAAATAAGTTGTAAATTATAATAATTTACTAAGGGAGTGTTGCAATAGCAATCTAAAAAATTGCTATTGCAACACTCCCTTTTTTAATGTAATTGTAAAGATGGAATTTAGTAGTACTTCTATTGTATGTTGTTAAAATATAAAAAATAGTATATACTGGTGTATATACATCAACTTGTGGTATAAAAATATTGGTATGGTATAAAAATATTAATATATTATCAAACAAAAATATTATTTTAGAGGTGTAATATGGATAAAACATTTTTAATAAATGAAATAAATAGGTTGAAAAAAGAAAAAAATGCTTGCATATTAGCGCATAATTATCAACTGCCAGAAGTTCAAGATATAGCAGATATTGTAGGGGATTCTTTTGCACTAAGTAGAGCTGCTGCTAAAATGGATAATGAAGTTATAGTATTTTGTGGGGTTAAATTTATGGCAGAAAGTGCAAAAATACTATCACCAAATAAAAGAGTTTTACTTCCGTCAAAATATGCAGGATGTCCTTTAGCAGAGTGTATAGACGAAGAACAACTTATGATAGAAAAAGAAAAGCATCCAGAGGCAGCTGTGGTGTGTTATATAAATTCTTCTACTGAGGTTAAGGCTATAAGTGATATATGTTGTACTTCTTCTAATGCAGTTAAAGTTATAGAAAGTATGGATAAGGATGAGATATTATTCGTACCAGACGAAAATCTTGCCAGTTATGTAGCCGAAAAAGTTACAGATAAAAAGATTATACCTTGGTCAGGTGGTCACTGCATAACTCATGCTAGAATAACTATAGAAGATGTTAAAAAAATAAAAGGAGAGCATCCTGGAGCTGAAATGTTAGTACATCCTGAAGTTTCAAAAGAAATAAGGGATAGTGCTGAATTTGTTGGAAGTACGTCACAGATAATTGACTATGCAAAGAAATCACCAAATAAGGAATTCATCATAGGTACTGAAATAGGGGTACTTCATAAAATGAAAAATGATAATCCTGAGAAAAAATTCTATTTATTAAGTCCAAGACTTGTATGTCAAAATATGAAAATGACTACACTAAAAGATGTCCACAATTCTCTTTTAAATATGGAACATGAAATATTTATTTCTGAATCAATGAGAATAAAGGCATTAGGTTCCCTTGAGAAAATGTTACGTATTGAATAAATTCTATATAGGCTGGTGATGTAAAGTGGAAAGAAGATATTTAGCAAACTATAACATGAATTCCTGTGAAAGCAAGAGTTTTGATGTAGTTATAATTGGAGCAGGAATAGCAGGACTTTATACTGCTTTAATGCTTTCTAAAAATTTAAGAGTAGCGGTTTTAAGCAAAAAAGATTTATATGATTGTGATTCATACCTGGCTCAGGGAGGGATTGCTGCAAGTATACAAAATGATGACAGACAGCTTCATGTAAAGGATACTATAAATGCAGGATGCTATGTTAATGATTTGGAAGCTGTAAATGTACTTGTAAATGAATCTGAGAAAGCTATAAATGATTTGGTTCGTCTTGGAGTTGGATTTGATAAAAACTCACAGGGTGATTTTTATAGATCTTTTGAGGGAAATCATTCTATTCCAAGGATACTTCATGTAAATGGAGATTCTACAGGAAAAGCTATAATGGAGGTTCTTGTAAACCAGGCTAAAAATACTTCCAATATAGAAATAATACCTAATATCTTCGCCCTGGATATTGTTGATAACAAAAACAAATGTTGTGGTATAATGACATTTTACAAAAATAAATTTGTTTATTTAAAGTCAAAATGCTCTGTAATAGCCTCTGGTGGAATTGGACAGTTATTTTCTAAAACTACTAATGTAGATGTACTTACAGGAGATGGAATTGCCATGGCAATAAGGGCAAAGGTAACCTTAGAAGATATGGAATACATTCAATTTCATCCTACAGCTTTATATTCTAAAAATAATGAAAAAAAAATGTTCCTAATATCTGAAGCTGTAAGAGGTGAAGGTGCTATACTTAAAAATAAATGTGGGAACAGGTTTATGAAAGAATATGATACAAGGATGGAACTTGCTCCTAGGGATATTGTAGCTAGGGCAATTAGTGATCAAATGAAAAAAACTGATTCTAATTATGTTTATTTGGATGCTACTATGTACGAAAAAAGTTTTTTGAAAAATAGATTTAATAAAATTTATAATGAATGCGAAGACAATGGTATAGAAATATATAAGGATTACATACCTGTAACTCCAGCTGAGCATTATTTTATGGGTGGTATTAAGGTGGATTTGTTTGGAAGAGCCAGTATGGAAAACCTTTATGCAGTTGGAGAATGTGCTTGCACTGGAGTTCATGGGGCAAATAGGCTTGCCAGTAATTCTTTAATGGAAGCTCTGGTTTTTGGAAAAAGGGCTGCAGAGGATATCCTAAATAAAGTAAAAGTTATAGATGAAGATAATTTTGAAGACAGTGTATTTATTCCTCAATGTAAAGAAAATCATATGGACTTTTCAAAACTTAAAGAAAATCTGAAGATATTAATGGAAAATAATTTAGGAATAGTTAGAAGAATTGATAACATTAAAAGTGCATTAGAGGTTGTAGATGAAGTTCTCTTTAAAATTCAATATATAAATTTTAAAAGTATCGAACAAGTAGAAGTTTATAATATGTATGAAGTTGCTAGAAGTATAATTATGGCTACTTTGGAAAGCAAAACTTCCATAGGAAGTAATTATATTGAAGAGTATTCTAAAGATAACGTAGTTTTGAGGTGATTGAATTTGAATTACTTAATAGTTGATAAATTAATAAAAAATGCTCTTATAGAAGATATAAATTATGGTGATGTTACTACAGATAATTTGCTTTTGGGAAGTGAAGTTTCAAAAGGAAGATTTATTGTAAAGGAGCCAGGTGTTATTGCTGGAATTGATGTGGCTAAAAGAGTATTTGAAATTGTGGACAGCAGTATAAGATTCAACATCAAGGTAAAAGATAGTTCCAAAGTGGAGAAGGGTGATGTTATTGTAGAATTAGAAGGAAATTCTAAATCCATATTAAAAGGAGAAAGGGTTGCCCTTAATATACTTCAAAGAATGTGTGGAATTGCAACTAAAACTAATAAGATGGTTGATTTAGTAAAGGATTATGATGTAAAAATAGTAGATACAAGAAAAACTCTTCCTGGATTTAGAATTTTGGATAAGTATTCTGTTACGGTAGGAGGAGGATACAATCATAGGTTGAATTTGTCTGATTTTGTAATGATTAAAGATAATCACATAAGGGCAGTAGGTTCTATAACGGAAGCTGTAAAAAGAATAAAAAATAAAATTCCATTTACAGCTAAAGTAGAAGTAGAAGTAGAAAATCTGGATCAGCTGAAAGAAGCAGTTAATACTGAAGTTGATGTAATTATGTTGGATAATATGGATGTAGGTACTATGAAAAAGGCTGTGAAATTTGTAGATAAAAAGTTTATTTTAGAAGCTTCAGGAAATGTCACCGAGGATACTATAGTGGATATTGCTTCTACAGGTGTTGATATAATATCCATAGGTTCTCTTACACATTCTGTAAAAGCAATGGATATAAGTTTAAGATTCATATAGAGTTCCCAATTCTAGAATTATGAATAGTATATAAAGAGGAACAAATGAGGTGATGACATTGGCTATAGAAAACTTGAAAGAGTTAAAAAGTCAATTGGAACTGGATGCAACTAGATTAAGAGAAAGTATATGTATAAAAGACAGTCTTTGTATTAAAGATAAGATATGGGATACTGATGATATGTTTCAGGATATAAAACAGAGGGTTATACTTGAGTATATTGAAAAACTGCTGGATAAAATTGATGCAGAATAAATTTAAAGAGGGGATGTCACACTAAGTGGTATGCTCCCTTATGAGTAGACAAGTGAAATAATAAAAACTTGGTTACTTAGAAGGGAGTATTTTTTATGTCGTTTAAACATAAGTTTTCTTTTGAAGAAAAATTAAAGATTACAACTGAATATTTAAATGGAAAGATTGGTTTTAGGGAAAGTTGTCGGGTTTATAGTATTAGTCAGGAAAGTTTAAAAAACTGGATTCGATTATACATCAAGAATCTTTTATGAACTACTGCACAAATGGGCGTCCACAGAGATGCCTTGGAATTCTAACACCAGAAGAATTCCATGAGAAACTATTAAATGCTGTATAAAAGAAATGCTGTTCAAATGAGCAGCATTCTGAAAAATTTTATCCGATGACTACTCGCTCTAATACTCCCACTTCTGCAAGTGGGAGTAAAGAGCGACTACGTCCCTGGATAACGATTTCTAAGCATCAGGTGGAGTTAAAACTCCATCTGATGCCAAGAACTCTGTTTATTTTTTCAATTGTCTACTTGACGGAAGGCACACCAAAGTGTAACATCCCCTGCTTTTTTTACAACCTTAATATTAGAATAAAGTTTTTCTTTTATTTTCATCTTCATTATACTCAAAATTATATTCTTTAAGAGGTACTATTTTTGTCTTCTTAATAATCTTGTATCAAATATATAAGGATATAAATATAGGGATGCACATATAATTTGTTATAAAATCGAACCAGCTAAATGTTTTAGCTTGAAATACTCATATGTTATTGAAGACTATCCAAATTATAAGGTGTCTCTTGATATACATAGTAATTCAGCCAGTTTAGAAATAAAAGGTTGGCATGACTTTTCCAGATTGCCCTAGGCTGTTTAGTTGTATCATTACCAGGAAAATAATTTTTTGGAATTTCTATGGACAGATTAGCTGCTGTATCTCTATCATATTCTGATTTTAATGTTAAGGTATCATATTCAGGATGCCCTGTTACAAAAATTTGACGGCCGCCTTTTGTTGACATTATATAGACTCCGGCGTCTTTTGATTCTGAAAGTATTTCTAATTCAGGTACTTTTTCAATATCTTCTTTTTTTACACATGTATGTCTTGAATGAGGTGCGTAAAATATATCGTCAAATCCTCTAAGTAACTGTGTATTTTTTTCATTTATTATATGTGGGAAAACACCAAACATTTTTTTATCTAAAGTATATTTTGGAATACCAAAATGATGGTAAAGTCCAGCCTGAGAACCCCAACATATGTGTAAAGTTGAATATACATTTTTTTTACTCCAGTCCATTATTTCAGTTAATTCATCCCAATAGTCAACATCTTCAAATTTCAGTTTTTCAACAGGTGCTCCTGTTATTATCATGCCATCAAATTTTCTATCTTTTATTTCATCAAAAGTTTCATAATACTTGAGAAGATATTGTTCTGAAGTATTTTTTGATCTGTGGGATTTAGGATACATTAATGTTATATCAACTTGAATAGGGGAATTACTAAGTAACCTTAAAAGTTGTACTTCCGTAACGGTTTTAACCGGCATTAGATTCAATATGACTATATTAAGAGGTCTTATATCTTGTTTTAATGCACGTTTTTCATTCATTACAAATATGTTTTCAGCCTTGAGTGTTTTAGAGGCTGGAAGGTCATTAGGTATATTTATTGGCATAAAAAATCCTCCTTTATATATAGGTAGCTTAGGCATTTTCAAAGAAATAACTAGTCAGTATGTTAGGATATTTGACTTGTTATTTTCTTTCAAATGCCTTAATCAAATAAAAATCTTATTTTGGATATTTAAGTAGTGAATAACTATACAAAGGAATAGGTTAATTTAAATAATTTGTATAATAAAAAAGCTGCTTTCGTAAGAAAAACAACTTTTAATACTAATTATAGAAACTATTTTCCTTATCTTTCAGA
>DAIMMR010000119.1:0-9865 GCA_036720575.1 Clostridium sp. | reverse complement strand
ACTATTTCAAGGAAAGGAACCTAAGGATACCGTATATGAACTTATGACTAGAGCAAAAAAGGATGAAGTGCATTAATCAATAATATTAGTAATAAAATATGCTCTATAAAAATATATATATACTGATAATATTAGATTATTGGAGGGTATATTTTGGAAGATTTTGATATATACAAAGATATTGCGGACAGAACTCAGGGGGATATATATGTAGGTGTTGTGGGACCTGTAAGAACTGGAAAGTCAACTTTTATAAAGAGATTTATGGAAATAATGGTACTTCCCAACATAGATAATTCCTATAAAAAACAGAGAGCTAAAGATGAGCTTCCACAAAGTTCCTCAGGAAAATCTATTCATACTACAGAACCTAAATTTGTACCAAATGAAGCCATAGAGATAAATTTGAATGAAGGGACTAAATTTAAAGTTAGAATGGTAGATTGTGTTGGGTATATAGTTAAAAGTGCAGCTGGATATATGGAAGGCGAAGAGGCTAAAATGGTTACTACTCCATGGTATGACTATGAAATTCCTTTTGAAGAAGCAGCTGAAATAGGAACAAAAAAAGTAATAAACGAACATTCTACCATAGGACTTTTGGTTACTACAGATGGTTCTATAACGGATATAGAGAGAGGAGATTACGTTGAAGCAGAGGAAAGAGTGGTTAATGAACTGAAATCCATCAATAAACCATTTATAATGGTGCTAAATTCTCAGCATCCTTTTGATCCTGATACGGTAGCCTTGAAAAAAGAGTTAGAAGGTAAATATGATGTGCCTGTCCAAACTATGGATGTACTTAATATGAAAGAGGACGACATAACAAATGTATTTCAAAGAGTACTTAAAGAATTTCCTATTAAAGAGATAAATATTGATATGCCGGAATGGATAGAAAAAATGGATCCATCACATTGGTTGAAGTTAGATTTTATAGGACTAGTAAAGGATATGTGTAGTAATATATACAAGGTTAGGGATATAACAAAGTCACTAGAAAGTTTTAAAGATATAGAATTTATTGGAAAATCTATGGTAAAAGAAATAAATATGGGAGAAGGTACTGCTAGAATTGATTTAACACCTAGAAAGGACCTTTATTATAAAATATTGAGTGAGGTTTGTGAGAAAAAAATAGAAGGTGAAAGTGACTTATTAAACATAGTAAAAGAAATGCACAGTGCAAAAGTGGAATATGATAAGATAGCGGGTGCATTAAAGGAAGTAAAGGAAACAGGTTATGGACTAGTTGCTCCCCAACTTTCTGAAATGAAATTAGAAGAGCCTGAAATTGTAAAACAGGGAAATAGATTTGGAGTAAAATTAAAGGCAAGTGCACCTTCACTTCATTTTATTAGGGCAGATATTGAAACCGAGATTTCTCCTATTATGGGTACAGAAAGAGAAAGTGAAGAGATGGTTAAATCTCTTTTGGAGCAATTTGAAAGCGATCCATCTAAAATATGGCAGAGCAATATGTTTGGAAAATCTCTAGAAATATTAGTGAAAGAGGGATTACAAAATAAGCTTTATAAAATGCCAGAAGATATTCAAATTAAAATACAAAAAACACTTCAGAAAATCATAAATGAAGGTAACGGCGGATTAATATGCATTTTACTTTAATGTTTCATCATGTATTTTACTTTACTTAAAAGTACCTATAATGGCGTAAATTTTAACATCTGTGCTTTTAAAATTTAGGACTTTAGATGATTTTGATATTGTCTAGGGCCCTAAATTTTTGAGTATAATTTATCCTATGACTATCTGCTCTAATACCAAGAACTCTGTTTATAGTGACATATATAGCTCAAAATAAATTTTATTGAACATTCTTGCAGGTTTGTTTGTTGGAGATATTTTATGGTATAATCATCTTAAATCTTTCTTTTAAACTTAGGTTTATGATAGATCAATTGAAATTAAAGTACTTATCAAGTAATTCTTAGGTTCAGGTGGAGTTTGCTTATAAGGAATACTTTTTCTCCATCTGAACGTTATTAACAGTATTCTTAGTGTCTTTAGCACTTAGAATACGTTATCCTTTAGGGGAAGAACTTATCCAGGCGCGTAGCAGTGCTTATCCCCCACTTTGAAGAAAACCAGATATCCCAAATCTTTGATTTGGTGATAGTCGCTTTCGCTGTGTGCGATGGGGGGGTGTTAGCAATGGTAGCGATCGGATAAATTTTTCTTGAAATTGTTATTAATATATATGTATAATAAAATGTGGATTGATGAGGCTTCATGGAAGGATGAAATTATAATGATTAAAAGTATGACTGGTTTTGGAAGAGGCACTATAGAAAGTGAAAAACAAAGTTTTATAGTGGAAATAAAAAGTGTAAATCATAGATACTGTGATTTAAACATTAAAATGCCAAAAAGTCTTATGCCTCTGGAAGACAGAATCAGAAAAATTATTCAGCAAAAAATAAACAGGGGTAAAGTAGATGTTTTTATAACTCAAATGAATTTTGAAGATCAGGCTACAAAGGCTGTATTAAATGAAGGTTTAGCTAATAGTTATATAGAATGTTTAAATGCTATTAAGGAAAAATACAATATAAATGACAATATATCTCTTTCACTTATTGCTAAATTTCCAGAAATTATAACTGTAAAAAAAGACGATGCTGATCTTGAAAATATATGGAAGTATTTATTAACTGCTTTTAATGATGCATTAGAAATGCTAGTGTGTATGAGAGAAAAAGAAGGGGAGAAACTAGAAAAAAATATACTTGAAAAATGCAGTTCTATTCAAACTTTACTAAATACTATAGAAAATAAATCTTTTCAGGTAGTAAAGGAATATAAAGAAAAGCTTTCAGAAAGGTTGAAGGATTTACTGGATAAATATCCAGTAGATGAAAATAGAGTTGCAATGGAAGTAGCACTATTTGCAGATAAATCTTGTATTGATGAAGAAATTGTAAGGCTAAATAGCCATATAGTGCAATTTAAAGAAACTTTAACATTGAATGAGCCTGTAGGAAGAAAACTTGATTTTATACTACAGGAAATGAATAGAGAGGCAAATACAATTGCTTCCAAATCAACAAATTTGGATATAACTAAGGTTACATTGAATATAAAAAATGAAATAGAAAAAATAAGAGAGCAAATACAAAACGTGGAGTAAGATAGGAGGAAATATATGGGTATAAAATTAATAAACATAGGATTTGGAAATATTGTTTCAGCAAATAGATTGGTGGCTATAGTAAGTCCAGAATCCGCTCCCATAAAGAGAATAATTCAGGAAGCAAGAGATAGAGGAATGCTTATAGATGCTACTTATGGAAGAAGAACAAGAGCTGTTATAATAACAGATAGTGATCATGTGATACTTTCAGCAGTTCAACCTGAAACTGTAGCACATAGATTGTCTTCCAAAGATGGTGAAGATGATATTGGTGAGGTTGAGGAATAATGTCAAGAAAAGGATTGCTAATTGTCATATCAGGACCTTCTGGAACTGGGAAAGGCACAGTTTGCAAGGCATTACTGAAAAAAAATGGTTTTTGGATTTCTACTTCAGCTACTACTAGGTTTCCAAGAAAAGGAGAGGTAGATGGAGTAAATTATTATTTTTTGACTGAAGAGACTTTTAAGGATAAAATAAAAAATAAGGATTTTTTAGAGTATGCTAAAGTTTATGAAAACTATTATGGTACACCTAAGTCTCAAGTTTTGAAAGCTATAGATGAAGGAAAAGACGTAGTGCTTGAAATTGATATTCAAGGAGCCTTAAAGGTAAAAGAAAGCTATCCGGAAGGGGTGTTTATATTTATACTTCCGCCTTCAATGAAGGAACTTAAAAACAGGATCATAGGTAGGGGAAGTGAGACACCTGAGTCTTTGAATCTAAGATTTAAGTCAGCTTATAAGGAAATAGATTATGTTTCAAAATATAAATATGCGGTTATAAATGATACTGTAGACAATGCAGTAGAAAATATAGAGAGTATAATTACAGCTGAAAAATGTAGAGTAGACAGGATTAAAGATGAAATATTAAATTCTAAGGAGGGTATTTTATATGAATGACTCAATGATAAATCCATCTGTTGTGGATTTACTTAAAAAGGTAGATAATAGGTATACTTTAGTTACTATAACAGCTAAAAGGGCAAGACAACTAATTCAGGATTCAGAACCACTTGTAGATATAGATTCAACTAAACCAGTTACTATAGCCATTAATGAAATAGATCAAGGTTTGATTACCTATGAAACTGTAAAAGAGGGAATTAAATAATGGTAAATGGCAAGAAAACAGTTGTCATAGGGGTAACTGGTGGAATAGCAGCTTATAAAGCACTGGACGTTATAAGTAAGTTGAAAAAAAAGGACTTCGATATAAATGTAATAATGACAAAGTCTGCTGCAAAATTTGTTACGCCCCTTACTTTCCAGACTTTAAGTCAAAATATAGTACACACTGATATGTTTGAAGAACCACGAGCTTTTGAAATACAGCATATTTCTCTTGCAAAGAAAGCAGATTTGGTAGCAATAGTTCCTGCTACAGCTAATATAATAGGAAAAGTTTCAAGTGGAGTAGCAGATGATCTTCTAACTACAACTATCATGGCAACTAAGGCTCCTGTAATTTTTGCCCCTGCTATGAATACAAATATGTATTCCAATCCAATCCTGCAGGATAATATAAATAAACTTATGAAGTTTGGATATGAATTCATAAAGCCAGCTGTAGGAAGATTGGCATGTGGCGATAGTGGTGAAGGAAAACTTCCAGATGCTGATTTTATAGCTCAGGTAATTGAAAGTATGCTTTATGGTATTAAGGATTTACGGGGAAAAAAGGTTCTTGTAACCGCAGGACCAACTATAGCAGATATAGATCCAGTAAGATATATAACAAATAGGTCTTCAGGAAAAATGGGTTATTCCATAGCTGAAGAGGCTAGGGATAGAGGTGCAGATGTAACTTTGATATCTGGACCTACAAAGCTAAGTATTCCATTTGGAATTAATTTTATAAATGTAAGGACAAATGCACAGATGCTAAAGGCTGTGCTTGATAATTTTCAGGGACAGGATATAGTAATAAAAGCTGCTGCAGTATCTGATTATAAAGCAAAAGATTATTCTAAGAGAAAGATAAAGAAAAGTGAAGATGAATTTTCACTAGCTTTTATTAGCGATGTTGACATATTGAGAGAACTTGGAAAATTAAAGAAAAATCAAATCCTAGTTGGATTTGCTGCTGAAAGCAATGATCTTTTGGAGAATGCTTCAAAGAAGTTGGGAAAAAAGAATCTTGACTATATAGTTGCCAATAATATAACGGCATCTGATTCAGGATTTGCTTCAGATGACAACATGGTAACAATACTATCAAGGGATGGAAAAAAGGTAGATTTGAATAAGATGAGTAAGAGAGAAGTTGCTCGAAATTTATTCAATATACTATCCCAAAGGTAATTTGATTTATCTAAAATATCGGTTTAAATGTTTGAGAGGGGTTTAAATTTAAAATACCTCTCTTATTTAATGTTTATATAAAGGGTGATTTAGTGTATACATATGCAGGTATAATTGTAAACAATAGTTCTATAAAATTAGATAAAATTTTTACCTATAAAATACCAAATAAGTTAAGTGGAAAAATTAGTATAGGTTCTAGAGTAAAAATACCTTTTGGTATGGGAAACAATAAATTAGATGGATTTGTAGTTAGGTTATATGAAAATGATATAGAAAATAGGAAGATTAAAGAAATAAGTGATATATGTGAAAAATTCTCACTTTTTACAAAAGAAGATTTGACTCTTATAGAAAAAATGAGAGAAATATACTTGTGTACATATCTAGAATGTATAAGGGTGTTTATTCCGAGGGGAACACTTAAAGGAATGAAAAAGAAAAAGGAAAACCTAATTTATATTGGTAAAGATTTAGAAGGAAACTTTAATAAAGAACCCTACATAGATATATATAAAGTAGTAAAAGAAAACAATGGAGTATACACTAAGAACTTTATAAGCAAAAATTATAAATTGTCCCTATCATCTATAAATACTATGATAAAACATGGATTTCTTGTGATTAGTGAGAAAACTGTAGATAGGTATGATGTAAGACAGTATAGTGCGTATTCTAAAAAGGTACTGAATAGTGAGCAGCAGCATGCGGTAGACAGTATAATAAACTCAGATAAAAACATATTTTTAATTCATGGAGTTACAGGTAGTGGTAAAACTGAAATTTATATGCATCTTGTTGAAAAGGCTATGAATAAAGGCAAAGAATCCATAATACTGGTGCCGGAAATTGCACTCACTCCACAAATGGTTGAAAGATTTAAAGGAAGATTCGGAAAAAATATAAGTGTATTTCATAGCAAATTATCAGATGGGGAAAGATATGATGAATGGATGAGGGTAAAGCTTGGACAGGTGAAAGTTGCAATTGGTGCAAGATCTGCGGTATTCCTTCCATTTAATAACTTAGGACTTATAATAATAGATGAAGAACATGAATGGAGCTACAAATCAGACAGTAATCCAAAGTATAATGCTAGAGAAATTGGACAGATGAAATGTAAACAATACAATTGTAAAATGATACTTGGCTCAGCCACACCTTCTATAGAAACGTATTATAAATGTAAGACTGGCGAAATTGAACTTATAGATATAAAAAACAGGGCAGATGGGGCACTTATGCCAGAAGTTGAAATTGTAGATATGAGGCAGGAACTTATAAATAACAATAAATCTATATTCAGCAGGGAACTTTATCAATGTATTTGTAATAGGCTTTCAAAGGGTGAACAGATAATATTGTTCTTAAATAGGAGAGGCTATTCCACCTTTGTTTCTTGCAGAAAATGTGGTTATGTATTTAAATGCAATAATTGTGATATATCCTATACCTATCATCAGAATCAAAGAAAACTTGTTTGTCATTATTGTGGAAGTAAGATAGAAGTACCTAAAGTTTGTCCTAAATGCGGCAGTAAATATGTTAAATATTTTGGTGTGGGAACAGAAAAGGTGGAAAACCAGATAAAAGTTTATTTCCCTAAAGCAAGGACACTTAGAATGGATTTTGATACTACAAGAAGTAAAAATTCTTATGAAAATATCTATAATACATTCAAACAGGGAAAAGCAGATATACTTATAGGAACTCAAATGGTAGCAAAAGGTTTGGATTTTAAAAATGTAACTCTAGTAGGTGTAGTGGCTGCAGACTTATCACTTAATTTGCCGGATTTTAAATCCACAGAGAGGACGTATGAACTTATAACGCAAGTTTCAGGAAGAGCAGGTAGAGGAGAAAAGCCTGGAAAAGTAATTATTCAAACCTATAATCCTGAAAATTACAGCATAAGATATGCAGCTAAAAATGATTACAATAGTTTCTATGAGGAAGAAATTGGCATAAGGGAAAATATGAGTTATCCTCCATTTGCAGATATACTTCTTATAAATATGAATAGTAAAAATGAAAATATATTAATAAAAAATATACAAAATGTTGGTATATTCTTAAAAAAACTTCTTGAAAAAGATGATAAAATTAAAATATTAGGACCATGTCCCTGTCAAATATCTAAAATAAAGGAATTGTATAGGTGGCAGATAATATTAAAAGGAAAAATAACCATAAATATTGCACAAAATGTTAAAAAAGTAGTTTATGATTTATTGAAAGATGTTTATAATGATATAAGAGTTAGTATAGATAGAAATCCTAACAGTATGTTGTAAGATATATTAATTTAAGATGCAATTATCAAGATAAAACAGGGAGGAGTTGAATAAGCCGTAAAAAATCTATCAATTATATTAGATTTCATTGAAACGGCGAATAATATGGCTTTGAGAAATATCAGAAAATATGGAGATAGTATATTAAGGAAAAAAAGTAGGAAAGTAGAGGAAATAAATGAAAGAATCCATGTACTGTTAGATGACATGGAGGAAACCCTTTATGAAGAAGATGGTGTAGGACTTGCAGCACCTCAAGTGGGCGTTTTAAAGAGAGTTATAGTTGTAGACGTTGGAGAAGGGATTTTAAAGCTAGTGAATCCAGAAATTATATATTCTGAGGGTAAAGCTGTAGATACAGAAGGATGCCTGAGTATACCTGGAAGTCAGGGAGAAGTTGAAAGACCCCACAAAGTGAAGGTAAAAGCATTAAATGAGAAAGGCGAAGAGATTATAATAGAAGGTGAAGATTTGCTTGCCAGAGCGCTATGCCATGAAATAGATCATTTAAATGGTATACTCTTCATAGATAAAATCATAAAAAAGGTGAGGTAACGAGGTAATGAATATAGTTTTTATGGGAACACCTGAATTTTCAGTGTTATCTTTGAAAAGATTAATAGAAGAATTTAATGTTGAAGCTGTATTTACCCAACCGGATAAGCCAAAAGGAAGAGGTAAAAAGTTATCTTTTTCTAAAGTTAAAGAAGAGGCACTTAAATATAATATTCCAATATATCAGCCTGTTAAGTTAAAAGATGATGTAGAGGCAATTTCTACTTTAACAAGGATAAGGCCAGATTTTATAGTGGTAGTTGCCTATGGACAGATACTTACAAAACAAGTGCTGGATATACCTAAATATGGATGCATAAATCTTCATGCGTCACTTTTGCCTAAATATAGGGGGGCGGCACCTATAAATTGGTGCATTATAAATGGAGAAAGTGAAAGTGGAAATACCACTATGTTTATGGATACAGGACTTGATACAGGAGATATGCTTTTAAGCAGCACTGTTAAAATCACAGATAATATGACAGCTGGTGAACTCCACGATGTGCTTATGGAAGATGGAGCAGAGCTCTTAGTGAAAACATTAAAAGGATTGGAAAAAGGGGATATTGTAAGAAAAAAACAGGGAGAAACTACAACTGAATATGCTGGAATGTTGAACAAGAGTATGGCAAAGATAGATTGGAATTTAAATTGTAAATACATAAAAAATTTTGTGAGGGGTTTAAATCCATGGCCTATTGCATATACTCAATATAAGAATGATAATATGAAGATATACGAGGCAGAATGCTTACATGAAAGTTATGATAAAGAACCAGGATGTATAATAGATGTGTCTAAAGAGGGTATTAAAGTTGCCTGTGGTAGTGGCACTATACTCATAAAGAAAATACAGTTCCCGGGAGGAAAACCTATGAATGTAAGTGAATACATAAAGGGACATTCTATAGAAAAAAACATTGTATTAAAAAAGTAATTTGTGGAGGTGGTTAACCTATGTTTTTCTTTGACAGCAGTTTTATTATACTCATTCCTGCCATTTTAGTAGCAGCTTGGGCTCAGTATAAAGTATCGGCCACTTTTAATAAATATTCAAAATATAGAAGCCAAAATGGATATACAGGTGCTCAGGTAGCTAGAATGCTATTAGATGGTAGTGGTTTATATGATGTACCAGTAGAATTAATACCAGGAAAACTCAGTGATCACTATGATCCTTCAAAAAGGATTATGAGACTTTCGGAAGAAGTTTATTATGGGAATTCTGTGGCGTCAATAGGAGTTGCAGCTCATGAAACAGGGCATGCAATTCAGCACAAAAACGGGTATGTACCACTTATTATAAGAAATTCCATTGTACCTGCAGTTAACTTTGGTTCTAGTGCATCCTGGATACTATTTTTAGCAGGAATTATTTTAGGAATTAAGGGACTTGTGAATATAGGTATAATTTTATTTACTTTAGTAGTTTTGTTTCAGATAATAACTCTTCCAGTAGAATTCAATGCGTCAAGTAGGGCATTGAAAATATTAGAAAGAAGAAATATATTATATTCTAATGAGTTAGTTGGAGCTAGATCTGTTTTAAG
>DAIMMR010000118.1:0-9871 GCA_036720575.1 Clostridium sp. | reverse complement strand
CAGTTGTTTGTCCAGATGAAGCTTTTGAACCTGGATTTTCAGTTGTTTGTCCAGATGAAGCTTTTGAATTTGGATTTTCAGTTGTTTGTCCAGATGAAGCTTTTGAACCTGGATTTTTAGTTGTTTGTCCAGATGAAGCTTTTGAACCTGAATTTCTAGTTGTTTGTCCAGATGAAGCTTTTGAATTTGAATTTTTAGTTGTTCCTTTCGATGAATTTGTGGCATCAGTGGATTGACTTGGAACGACAGTTTTTACATCTGGAGTTTGCGTATTAGCAGATGCCCCTTTCAAATAAGATTTCCCTAAAACTCCAGCAAATATAAGCAAAATAATTGATACAACAATTATTAGTGCCTTTTTATTATTACTAGAGTTCTTACTTCCATAGTGTATGTCCCTATTTCTTCTATTTATTGTTTCGTCAGTGCCTAACGGTTTCCTCATAACTTTTGTAAAGTCATCCTTTTCATCAGGAACTATTGGTTCAGGTTTTTTAACTGTATTTGAGATTGTCTCACTTATACTTTTGGGTATATTAAACAATAAAGCTAAAATCCCATTTTGTCTTAAAGAATCTATCTGTTTAAAATTTTCAGGTGACCTGAGTACAATGATAGGCTTATTGCGCATTGCATATTGATTATCTCCATATACGGTAACTGAAAATTTATCATTCTTACTTAAAAAAGGAATGTAGACATCTAAAATGTTATCTTTTAGTGAAGAATCAAATTTTAATCCTCTTGTTATTTTTGTATCTGTAATATTTAAGTGAGTTTGTTGACTTTGTATATTTAGGGTTAACTTATTGATTGTTTTATTAGATATATTACTAATGGTAATAATGTATGCACAAATTCTTTTATTGTTTTTTATAGGCATAGCATTTCTTATATTACATAATAGTCTAGGTGCTAAATTTTTATAATAGTCTAACAGTAACCCAGATATAAAAGATATTACTATAGTTACAATTGCAGTTTTAATAATATTTATCATATTAATCTTCGCTTCCTTATCCTTTCCAAATTACGTAATTAAATTATAAGGTAGATATATATGTGTGTCAAATTTAAAAATTAATTATAATTAGCCCAAAAATTCAGATAAAAAGTGCTTGCTTTTGATGGGAGCTGAGTTGATAAACAAAATTCTTTGTATCAGAAATTTAAGCAAAATATGTTAAAAAATTATGAATTTCATTTGCTATAACACAATGTATACTAAAAAAAGCATTTACCACATAGAATAAAATTATAGATATATTATGATTAACTCAACTTTCGCACATATAAAATTTTGATTTGATATAAAAACTTTGAGAAGCAAAGCTTTTAAACTGCGAAAGTTGAGTGACTAAAAAAATACCACAGTCGTTTTGGAGGTTATATTATGACTTTAGAGGAACAGAAACAATTGATTTTAATGGGTAAAATGTATAATGATTTAACCCAGGAACTAATTCAAGCAAGAGAAAATACGGTATTTCTTACAAATGAATATAATAATAGTTTTGGTAAGCCACAGCATGAAAGAGAAGAAATATTAAAAAAATTATTGAAAAGTATCGGAAAAGGGGTCCATTTTGAACCAACTTTTCGATGTGAATTTGGCTTCAATATTACAATAGGAGATAATTTTTATGCTAATTTCGATTGTATAATGTTAGATGGTGGGGGGATAGACATAGGAAATAATGTTTTATTTGGGCCGCGGGTTGGAATTTATACATCTAATCATTCAGCAAATGTAATTGCAGCTGGTGTACAATGTAAAGTAATTCGAGAAATTACAGAAGAAGATAGAACCGGATTTGAAGTATAGTATAAAGTGAACAATACAATTTGAAGTTAATGTAATGGAAATTTTTCAATTATGTCTTTATTCATATCCTATCCTTCTTTCTAAATGGTAAGTATCTGATTAAAAAGTGCGTACTTGTATGTGTACTCCAACAAAACTATTATAGTATATATAGATATTAATTTCTATGAATTAATAAAATAATGTTTAATCTATGAATGCATAATATATTTAGAGGAGGAAATTCATGACAAGAAAGTATAATTTATATCAAATTGATTCATTTACAAAAGAAAAGTTCACAGGAAATCCAGCAGGAGTAATAACAAATGCAGATGGATTAACTGATTATGAGATGCAAAAAATTGCTAGAGAACTTAATAACTCTGAGACAGCTTTTATCTTTTCTTCAAATAGCAGAGAGTATGATGCTTATATACGTTTTTTTACTCCAACAAATGAAGTCCCAATTTGCGGACATGCTACTATTGCTGCTCATTATGCCCGTGCCGTTGAAAATGAACTTGATACGTCAAGGGTTTATCATAAGACAGGTGCTGGAATTTTACCTGTTGATATAGTAAAGAAAAATGAGGATTATAAAATTATTATGACACAGGGTAAAATTGAGTTTGGTACTATTATAGAGGGCATAAATAAAGAAAAGCTCTTAGCAGCACTTAATATAAAAAATAGTGATCTACTGGAAAATTATAAAATTCAAATTGTTTCTACAGGCCATTCTAAGGTTATGATTGGTATAACGAGTATTGAAACTTTAAATGCACTGCAGCCGAATTATGATGCACTTTCTAAGCTAAGCAAGGTTATTAAATGTAATGGATATTATGTTTTTACAACTGATTTACAGAATAGTGATATTTTAATACACGGCAGAATGTTTGCACCTGCAATAGGTATTAATGAGGATCCTGTTACTGGCAATGCAAATGGCCCTTTGGGTGCATATCTTGTTCATCATAATCTTATTCACCACAATAATTCTTTATTTAAATTTAAGGCTGTGCAGGGCGAAGCTATAAAAAGACCAGGTGTTATTGAAGTTGAGGTAAAGATAAAAGATAAAGAGCCAGTAGAAGTTAAAGTTTCTGGAGATGCTGTAATAACGTTTAAAACTGAATTATTATTAAATGATTAAAGAAAAAGAGAAAAGAGTATAAATTTACATTTTACATAAATCTATACTCATCTTTAAACCTTTACATTTAAGAAATGGGATTAAATACTGTAATTTTATTTTGGTAAATATTTTCTACCTCTTACATATCTTCTTATGGATTCTCCTGCTTCAGCAACTTGAAAAGCTTCAACTAATATTCCCTCTTTATTTTTAACCTTGAGTTTTTTAGCATTAAAAAAATAAAAAGAATCCTTAACTAATCCATCTTTTACAGAATCCAAAGAACAATATAATATCTTTGTACATTCCTTATTAAGCTGGACAGTATACCTATTATAACCATCCCAATCACAAAAATAAGGTATAAAATATTTAAAATCAAAACTATCCAAGAATTTTTTGCAATCTTCTCTGTTATTAAAATAATTTAAACTATTAATTTTTAGTCATCTCCTTCTTACATAAGTTTAGGATTCCCTAACTCATTGATTATATTATACTTGGTACTTGTCTTGTTGCCAATATATATTTTTTAATATTATAAGTAATATAAAATTTAAAATGTTAAGACATGACTAGAATTAAGAAAAAATAATGGGACATAATAAAAATACAACTAATGTATTTTATGGGAGGGTAATAGAATGAAAAAAATTGATGAGGCAATTGATAAAATTAGGACGCTTGAATGCCCAACAGGAGATTTAGAAAATAGAGTTACAGAAATATTAGAAAACTATGGAGTTGCAGATAGAAGTAAAATAAATGTTAATAGAGATGAATATTTTGATAAGGATGAAGCACAGGCATATCGAGTTCAAATACTGAATCAGGAGCATCTTATTATGGTGCTAGCTAAATCGGGATATGATGACTATGTTGCAAAGGTTACAGATGTTTATTAAAGTAGAAAATCTAAAGTACCACACTTAAGTCTAAGATAAGGTAACATTAAACTCTATACAGGCTACAGCATTCCTTCCTAAGGTCATAGATGAAGGATGCGTAGGCTGTAGTAGTAAAAAATGATATAGCTCTTTATGTATAGTTAATGGTTACAGCACGAACTTTTCTAAAACATTAGCTACTCCATTTTCTTCATTTGTTAAAGTGACATAGCTAGCAGCATGCTTTATTTCATCTGAAGCATTTCCCATGGCTACAGGAAGACCTGCGCATTTAAGCATGTCCAAATCGTTTGGAGAGTCTCCAATACAAATAACTTCCTTAGTAGGTATGTCCAAGTATTGGCACAGTTTTTTTACACCAGTACCTTTATTAGTATTTTTACTCAATACTTCAAAGGTATAAGTACATGTTTTAAGTACTGAAAAATTTTCATAAAAATATTGTGGTAAACTATCGCCTAGCAGCAAATTTTTATCATAGGTATTTCTAAATTTGAAATTGTTATAAGGTGACATATCAAAGCCAAAATGATGTACATAGTGCTCTAAAACATCTGAGTTTTCATTTATTAGGTTTACCTTTAGTATGTTGTTACGTTTTACTAAGTTTTTGAATTCAGTTATCTCATATTTTGTATTGTTTGCAACAGATTCTAATTTACCATATAAGTTGTTCTTATAAACTGAGTACATACCATTGTTATAAAAACATAAGTCTAGATTTAAGTCTTCTGCCATGTTATATAAATATTCGAGATCTTTGCTGTTAAAAGGTGACTGAAAAATAATTTTGTCCTCAGTATTGTTTTGTACATTAGCGCCAGTACAAGTTACGCTGTATTGATCATTTGCTATTAAATTCAAATCAGAGAGATGATGTTTAATTCCATCTATTGGTCTTCCGGTACAAAGAACAATTTTAACACCTTTTTGTGTAGCTGCTTTAATAGCTCGTTTATTTTCATTGGATATTGACTTGTCGTCTTTAAGTAAAGTCCCATCCATATCTATAAAAACAATTTTATACATTAAAATATTACCTCCTCTATAATTTTATCCGATGACTACCTGCTCTAATACTCCCACTTCTCCAAGTGTGAGTAAAGAGCAGCTACGTCCCTGGATAACGAGTTCTTTGCATCAAGTGGAGTTAAAACTCCACTTGATGCAAAGAACTCTGTTTATGAAATAATAATGCATTTGTAATTTTAGCAGCGAGGATTTCTATTAAATTATACAATAGGAATAAATACAAAACAATAATGAGAGATAGTTTTATTATGTTAATACTGATTTACAGTGAAGTTTACCCCTTTGCTTTTTATATAGAAAGATTTATTGTCTATAGCTCTCATTGTAGCCAGTATTCCATCAAGATGATCGTATTCATGTTGTATTAATTCTGATAGATCTCCTTTGAAATTCAATGTTTTATCTACAAAATTTATATCTTTATACATTACAGAGCATTCTTTATAGCGTTTAACTTTTACTAAAAGATTTGGAAAGGACATACAGTCATCTATTACGTCTATCATTTCTTTGTTATCAAATTTAAGTACTGGATTAATAAAAACTATAGGCTTGTCAATATACATATATATCAATCTCTTAAATACTCCAATTTGTGGAGCGGCAATTGCTCTGCCTGCATTGTATTTTTTACGGAAGTCAATTAAGGTATCATGTAAATCTGAAACAGTTTTCTTTATTGAATCCATGTCCTCTTTTTCTATAGGTAAACTTTTTTTGTATAAAGCATCATTTCCAAGTAATAGTATTTCTTTTATCATAAATATCCTCCTAGTTATACGTTGTACATTTGATAAAATAATACCATATAATTATAACTATAAAAAGGTATGATTTCTACGACAGTGAATTTAGATATAATGTAAATCCAATACCTTCACTTCAAAGTTTGGATAGTGAAGATAGGGTGATTTATGGTTTTCATGGGATATGGACATTTAAGCTTTGATAATATGCAAAGTGGAATAAAACTTTTGAAAAAAGCCTGGTTTTAAATTTACAAAACTGGACGTCAAAAGAGAGGATATATAATTTGTATTGTGCTAAACTCTTACACAAGGAGAGAGGTGTTAGAAGTGAAGTGGCTGAAACAATTAAGCCAGGTAATTGACTATATAGAAAACAATTTGGATGGTGTTATTTCATATGATGAAGCTGCAAAAATTGCCTGCTGCTCAACCTACTATTTTCAAAGAATTTTTTCCTATGTTACAGGTATTACCTTGTCTGAGTATATACGACGTAGGCGTATGACAAAAGCAGCATTTGAATTGGAAACAACTAATAAAAAAGTAATGGATATAGGCTTAAAGTATGGCTATAAATCACCAACAGCCTTTAATCGAGCATTTCAAAGTGTTCATGGTGTTTCTCCAATTGCTGCACGTATGCAAGGAACTACATTAAATACTTATCCACCTATCAGCTTTTCAATTTCGGCTACAGGAGGTGAAAATATGCGCTACAGAATTGAAACAAAAGGGGCAATTAGAATTGTAGGGGTTAGAACAGCGCTGCAAGAAGATATAGAACAAAATCAGAAAATTGCTCCGGTGTTTTGGAGTAAAATGCTAGAAAGTACAACAGTTCTTAGGATTTGCAAACTTGTAAACAAAGATCCACATAGTATTTTAGGAGTAACAGCCTATAAAAGTCCCAAGAATATTTACTACTATATTGCTGCTCCAACGGATAAGCCAGTACCTTACGGCATAGTTGAATTTGAAATACCTGCTGCCACATGGGTCATATTTCAGTGTAATGGGCGTTTTAAGGAATCCGTTCAAACTATATTCAAGCGTTTTCTTACAGAATGGCTTCCCACTTCAGGTTATGAATATGCTGAACTGCCTGATATAGAAGTTTATCCAATTGATACTAAAGGATCAGATAGTGGTTATGTAGAAGTTTGGATTGCAATTAAAAAAGAAAGAAGTGAAAAATAAATGAATTATGCATATGAGGCAATCAACCATTATGCACATGAAAATAATCTAACTCTGCAACCTCCATTTAGGGAAGTCTATGTTAAAGGACCGGGAATGTTTTTAAAAGGTAACCCCAAAAAGTATATTACAGAAATACTATTTCCAATTAAAGAGGAGGAATAAGATGCTGGCAATTGAAATTAATAATCTAGTTAAACAGTACAAAAATGGAGTCAAAGCCTTAGATAATTTAAGTCTTAAAGTAAATTCTGGAGAAATTTTTTCACTACTTGGGCCAAATGGTGCAGGGAAATCCTCTCTTATCAATATACTAACAACACTTTACAAACCTACATCTGGAAGGGTAACCATGTTAGGTAGAAATTTGTGCAAAGAACCTGCCTGGGTCCGTACACAAATTGCTTGCGTTGCACAACATGTTTCTATTGATGATCATTTATCACTTAAGGAAAACATGATGTTTCAAAGCAGGCTCTACAAAGTAGACAAGGTTACATCAAAAAAGAGAATAAAAACTTTAATTGAAAGTTTTGGGCTATCACAATATTTAAAATACCCAGTTGCTTCCTATTCAGGTGGAGTAAAGCGCAGATTGGATATTGCAATGAATATGGTATCAATGCCTAAAATACTCTTTTTAGATGAGCCTACTGTTGGTATGGACATTGCATCAAGGAAAGCCATGTGGGAAATTATGAGGAAAATTCGAGATGACTTTAAAACAACAATTTTTCTAACTACCTATTATCTTAAGGAAGCTGATGAACTTAGCGATGCAATTTGTATTATGAAGGAAGGCCATGAATTAGTGCAGGGAACTCCTGAAGACCTTAAACAATATACTAGACAAAATATACTCCGTATTGGCTTTTCTAATAGAAAAAAGGCAGATTCTTGTGCAAAGATACTTAATGAAGCACATATACTTCCATCCATAAATGTTCGTGAATCATCAATTTTTGCAGATAGCGGAAACAATCGAAATAATTTTGAAAATACCAACAAGTGGCTTCTTGAAAAAAATATTTCTTTTGATGGAATTGAAATAGTGCAGCCTAGTCTTGAAGATGTATTCTTGAAGTTAACTGGTACGGAAAGAAGGTAAACAAATGGAAACAATGAATATTTTATGGCATAATGTAAAATGGCGCTTTCAAAATCCCATTTCAATACTGCTTACTATTATACAGCCTCTCATTTGGCTAGTATTATACAGTGCAATCGCACAGCAGTCCATGAAGAACATATCAGGCGGCAGCTATACAGCGTTTATTCTACCTGGTATTATGGTGCTTGTTACACTTGCATGCTGCAGCAGTGGCGGTTATATCAATTTTATTATGAAATCTAAAGGCAGCTTCTACAGGATACTCATAGCACCTGTAAAACGAAGTTCCGTTGTTCTAGGGCAAATACTTGAAGCAGTTTTGGTTTCATTCATTGAAGTAGCCATCATGCTTGTTTTGTCCATATTTCTGTCAGTACGTATTTCATCTGGATTTATTGGATTTCTTATGATATTGCCCCTTATTTTTTTTACAGCATTTTTTATGTCAGGGTTATGTTATGCTATTAGTCTGTGCCTACCTAATGAAGTAATTTATGAAACCTTTATGAATCTTATTGTACTTTCAATTTTCTTTGCCAGCACGGCATTATTTCCAATAGATAGTATATCGGGTTGCTTAAAAATTGTGGTGATGATTAATCCTTTTACTCATATTATAAATTGTCTGCGAAGTTTAATTTTAGGAACTTTTGTTGATTGGCAAAACTTATTATTTGTGACAGCCTTGTTTATATGTCTTTGCTGTGGCAGTTTTGTACTAGCACTTTGGAGACTTAAAAAAGAAACAATTGAATAATATAAGTTAAAATAGAAGTCTAAAATTATACCTATGCAAATGGAAAACAGGTAAAACATGGTTTTCTATGTTATTTGATTTTAACATGGAAAGCCATATTTTGTCTGGACTATTTTTTCATTTTCTTAAATATATTTTTAACTTGCTTATTAAAAGCATAAGTTTTAATATTGAATTTTAATTTTAAGTTTAATGCAATTGAAATTGTAGAACCAAGTTTGGAAGATGTATTTTTAGCATTGATAACTTCAGAAAAAAAGAGAAAGGATGAATTGATGTGTTAAATATTTATTTTATGGGGAAATATGAAGTGGCGTTTTCAAAATCCAATTTCTGTTATATTTACTATATTGCAGCCTCTTCTTTGGCTTGTTTTATATAGTGCTGTAGTAGATCAGACAATGAAAAATATGGGTATCAATAACTATATGGCTTTCATTTTACCCGGTGTAATAGTTCTTGTAACTTTTTCAGCCTGCTGCAGCGGTGGCATGATCAATTTCATCATGAAATCCAGCGGAAGTTTTTACAGAATCTTAATTGCACCTGTAAATAGAAGTCCCATTGTTCTTGGACAAATGCTGGAGGCAATATTGCTTTCCTTTATTGAAATAGCAATTTTATGTGCCATAGGTATTTTTTTCTCAGTAAAGGTGGCATCTTATAATATTCATGACAGCATTTTTTTTATCAGGTCTTGCCTATTCAATTAGTCTTTTTCTACCGAATGAGGTGATATATGAAACAATAATGACTGCAATTATACTGCCTATCTTTTTCTTGAGTACAGCTCTTTTTCCCTTAGAAAGTTTGCATGGAGGACTTAGGATAGCTGTAATGCTTAATCCATTTACACATATTATTAATGCTTTACGTAAATTAATATTTGGAGATACAATTATGGCTTTTGATATTTTACCTGTAATTTTGTTATTTGCGGTGATGTGTTGTGGGAGCTTTGCTCTATCTATGTGGAGACTTAAAAAAGAAACGATTCAATAATTATAAAGGAGAATATGTAATGTCAGATATAATCTTAAATGGACTTACAGAGAACAACTTGAAAAATATATTTTTTAGCATTCCTAAAAATAAATAAGCAACTTGTTGAAGTTTAATATAAAATTATTCTATCACTTATTAATTGATTATGCATTTTACCTATATTTTGC
>DAIMMR010000117.1:0-9879 GCA_036720575.1 Clostridium sp. | reverse complement strand
ACTGTAACACTCCTACTTCTATCAAAGTGGGAGATATTAGAACTCTTGAGCTTCAACGATTTAGAGTTCTAATATTGTGCATAACAGTAGCTACGCCCCTGGATAATTCATCTAAACTTAGTAGGAGAAACAAAACTCTAAAGAGAAAGTGATTCACTTTAAATCAAAGATTTGGGATATCTGCTGTTCCTACTAAGCAAGATTTATTGATAATTAGAAAAGAGTGTATGAGTTATGAATGAAGAAAATGAAGTTACTGAGCTATTAAGTACTTATTATGAATCCTGGTTTAAAATTAATCAAATTTATCGTATCTGGTCAAAAAAACATGGTATTCAGGATACGGTTTTATTTATTTTGTATGTAATAGAAGTTTCTCCTTGTTGCAGTCAAAATGAAATTTGTGATAAATTATGCCTGCCAAAACAGACGGTTTCTTTAATATTATCCCGCCTTGAGAAAAAAGGGTATATTTCTAGAAAGTTAGATTCCGAAGACCGCAGAAATAAAGTAGTCAGCTTCACAGAACAGGGAAGTAAATATGCAAGAGGAATATTAGAACAACTTAAAGCATCGGAGATAGAAGCTCTCAGTAATATGTCTAAAGAGCAAAGAAGGACTATGGTGGAAAGTTTCTGCTTGTTATCTGATTTATTAGCTAAAAGCCTTTCTAAATAATATCTCACCTATTTGGGAACATTTAATTAAAAGAATATTTTATTTGAAAGGGAAAAATAATGAAAATACTTGTAGTAGAAGATGATAAACTTATTTCTCAAAGCATAAAAAACAGCCTTGAGGAGTATTACAGTATAGACACTGCCTTAGATGGAGAAGAAGGACTCTACATGGGAGAGCAAGATATATATGACCTTATAGTTTTAGATATAATGCTGCCAAGTGTAAATGGAGATGAAATACTTAAAAGTCTGAGAAAAAAAGGAATAAGTACGCCAATACTATTGCTTACCGCAAAAGATTCTCTGGAAGATAAAATAAATGGCTTCAAAATAGGTGCCGATGATTACATTTCAAAACCATTTCATATAGAAGAGCTAAAAGTGAGAATTGAGGCATTACTTAGAAGAAGTGGAGCACTGATAAATGAAAATATATTGAAATGCGGAAACTTAAAAATTAACATCAAAATTAGAGAATTATCAATAAATAATGAAAAGGTGAATTTGCAGGCTAAATTATTTGATCTCATGGAGTATCTCATAAATAACAAAGAAACTATACTCACCAAGGAGCAGATATTTGATAGAGTGTGGGGATTTGAATCAGATACTGCCATAAACGTTGTAGAGGTATATATGCACAAATTGAGGAAAATATTAGTTGAACACGGTTGCGATGGAGAAATAAAAACTGTAAGGGGAATTGGATACATGTTTAAATCCAGTGAGAAGTCAAATGTTTAAAAAGTTAAAATTAAAGCTTACATTTTTAAATGTAGGAGTCTTTTTTATACTTTTTTTAATATTTAATATTATTATTTACCTATATGCTAAATCCAATCTATATTCCTCAATAGATAAAAGTTTGTTAATTTCAAGAGATATGATTCAAAAAAATATTCCGCAAAATAGTTCTTATTTATCGACATTAGATCCAAGAGTAATAGCTATTGTACGTGACAAAAGTGGAAAAGTTATTTTAGATACTCATATAAATATATTTTATAGGGCAAATCAGGAGTACATTAAACCAACTAAGGTAGATCAATTGTATGACATAAATTTTAAACGTTTTCATTTTAGAAGCATAGCCTTTTCAGCTCAACTAAAAAATCAAACGGTAATGGTTCAGCTGCTTAGAAATACAAATTCAGAAATAGAATTCTTAAACAATCTGTTAGAAATAATAATAGGGGGAAGTATTATTGTACTTTTAGTTTGTACATTAGCTGGAAATTTTCTTGCTAAAAGGAGTATGGTTCCAATAGTTAATGCTTGGGGAAAACAAAAGAGGTTTGTAGAAGATGCCTCACATGAACTCAGGACACCTCTCACTATAATACAGGCACAGCTGGAATTGGTTCTTAGAAATTCAGAAGATAAAATAATAAGTAAAAGTGAAAATTTAGGCATAGCTTTATCGGAAATAAGAAGGTTATCAAAACTGGTATCTGGCTTGCTTACTCTTACCCGTTCTGATTCTGATGCAATAGAGATAGAGAAAAAAGCTGCAAATGTGTATTTGCTTATTAAAAAAATAACTGATATATATGCTGAAGTTGCAGATATGGAGGATAAACAGGTAAAAACTGATTTAGAAAAAAATTTAATTATAAATTGTGATGAAGAAAGAATTAAGCAGCTCATGATAATTCTTTTGGATAATGCTATTAAATATACTTATAGTGGAGGAAATATACAGGTTGTCCTTACCCAAAAAGATAATAAGTGCATTATCTATGTAAAAGATGATGGCATTGGTATAAAAAGTGAAGAAAAAGAATTGGTGTTTGAAAGGTTTTACAGAGGAGAAAAGAGTAGAAACAGGGAAACAGGTGGTGCCGGTCTTGGACTTTCTATAGCTAAATGGATAGTACAAAAACATGAAGGAACTATAAATATTTTTGAAAATATACCTAGAGGAACAGTTGTGGAAGTAATTTTAAAAAAATAATATTTAGTTAAGCAAAAGTTAAGGTTAAAATGTCATAATAATGTCCATAAGAGATATATTAAATTTATTGAAAGGAATAGATAAATATGAAGAAAATGATTGTGGGCATAGTAATAGTAGCAGTAGTTGCAGTGGGAGGCTTATTGGTATATAAAAATATATCAGCTAAGAAGTCAGCCCAAAATGTTAGTTCTCAATTTTCTATGGGAAAAGTAACTGTAAAGGACATCACACAGTCTGTTTCTGGTTCTGGAAGTGTTCAAGCGTCTCAAAGTGAAGTATTCAAAGCAGCAGGCAAAGACACAGTTGCATCTGTACTTGTAAATAAGAATCAGATAGTTAGTACAGGAGATGAACTTGTAACATTTACTAATGGAAGTGCTGCTATAGTGGCAGATATGAGTGGAGTTATAAGTGATGTAAATGTTATTCCAGGAGATGATGTAAATCAAGGCACTCCGCTTGTAACTATGTTTAATAATACGAATCTTCTTACGACTATATCTGTAGATGAAACGGATGTAACAAAGTTAAAGGTAGGACAAAAGGCTGATATAAAATTAAATGCGTTTCCTGATACAAAATTTACAGGTACAGTTACAAGTATAAGCCAGCAGGGACAGTACTCAAATGGAGTATCAAATTTTGATGTAGCAGTATATTTTGACAATGTTCAAAATATTAAAGTAGGAATGTCTACAGAAGTATCAATAACCACAGATTCTAAAAATAATGTACTTACAATACCGGTAGAAGCAGTTAGAGATATTAATGGTGGGAAATATGTACTTGTGTATGATGGTAATAAAACGTCTATGAATAAAGTAGAACTTGGTATCAGTGATGGAAAGTCAGTTGAAGTAACTAATGGATTGGTAGCAGGAGAAGATGTTCAACTTCCACAAGTTAAAAGCTCCAGTACAAGCTCTTCAACAAAAGGAATGGGAAGCTTCCAGATGATGAGAAATTCTGGTGGAGGGAATAGACAATCTGGTTCTCAAGGAAGTAGCAGTAAAAGCAGTAACTAAGTTTGCAGTAACAGCAGAGCTGTAAGAATTAGAGAAAGGAGAACCTTATGATAGACATTAAAAATGTATGTAAGTACTATACCATGGGAGATACAGTAGTAAAGGCATTGGACGATATAAATTTAAGTATAGGTGAAAATGAATTTATATCTATTATAGGACCTTCAGGTTCGGGGAAATCAACTCTTATGAATATACTAGGATGTTTAGATGTTCCTGATTCCGGAAACTATATATTTGATAATGTAAATGTAGAAAAAGCAAGTGAAAATGAGTTAAGCCTAATTAGAAACAGGCAGATAGGTTTTATATTTCAAAATTTTAATTTACTGCCTAAATTAAATGCAGTAGAAAATGTAGAAGTTCCCCTTTTATATAGAGGAATAAACCAAAAGGAATGTAGAGAGTTGGCATTAGAATATCTAGAAAAGGTAGGGCTTAAAGGAAGAGAACATCATAAGCCAAATCAGTTATCTGGAGGACAGCAGCAGAGAGTAGCTATTGCAAGAGCTTTAGTGGGCAGTCCAAAGATTATTTTGGCTGACGAACCAACAGGGGCACTGGATAGTAAAACAAGTGCTGAGCTTATGGAATTTATTAAAGAACTCCATAAAAAGGGACAAACTGTAATACTCATAACTCATGATGCTAATGTAGCTAAAAAAGCTGAGAGAATTATAACCATAACAGATGGTAAATTATATGCATAGGAGGAGAGATTAAATGAATTTTTTTCAAACAGTAAAGCTTGCTATAAAGAATATAAGAAGCAATAAATTGAGATCTATCCTTACTATGATAGGTATAATTATAGGAATATCATCTGTAATAGTACTTGTTGGTATGGGAAGTGGATCTACAAAGAATATAACTTCTCAGGTTCAATCCCTTGGAACTAATCTTATTGTAGCTAATACATTTAGCAGTGGAACTAAACAGCTAACTCTTGACAATATGGATGATATTCAGAAAATTAACGGTGTAGATAAAATAGCACCTGTTATATCTTCTAGCACTTCGGTTAAAGTAGGAGAAAATTCACAAAATACCGCAGTAACCGGAACTACCAGTAACTTTTCTCAAATAAGGAACATGAATGTTGCAGAAGGAAGATTTATAGCTGACCTTGATGTGGATTATAAAAGTAAAGTAGCTGTTTTAGGGTCAGATATAGCACAACAGCTGTATGGACTTACAGATCCAGTTGGAAAGAGTATAACTATAAAAGGCAGTACCTATACGGTAGTAGGTGAGTTAAAATCACAGGGAAATTCCATGGGAAGTAATACAGATGATATAGTGATTATTCCTATAACTACAGCCATACCCCTTGCAGGAAGTAGAAATGTAAGTACTATTTATATAAAATCCTCTAATGATAATAATGTTGATTATGTTACAAATGAAGTTGATAATTATCTTACGAACTTCTTCAAGTCAACAGATAAAAACCATACGGTTATGAGTCAAAAACAGCTGCTTGACACAATGAGTTCAATAACAAATACTATGACTTATTTGCTTGGAGGAATAGCTGCTATATCCTTAATTGTAGGTGGCATAGGAGTAATGAATGTTATGCTTGTTTCTGTATCGGAGCGTACAAAGGAGATAGGCATAAGAAAGGCACTGGGTGGTTCTAGAAAGGACATACTGGTTCAATTTCTTATTGAGGCACTTGTACTAAGTTCTCTTGGAGGAGTAATAGGGGTATTATTTGGACTTGGAATAGGGTGGCTTGTATCAACTTTTGGAATGTCAGTTACTTTCTCCCTGCCTATAATTGCAGTAGCATTTTCTTTTTCCCTTATAGTTGGAATTGTATTTGGTATATTCCCGGCATATAAGGCTTCAAAGCTAAAGCCAATTGATGCACTCAGGTTTGAATAATAAAAAGGTCTCTGTATTTTACAGAGATTTTTTTATTGACATTGACGCAGCGTATAAGTTTATAGTTAAATTGTCAGGAGGTGATAGCAGTGGAATATACGGTGCATAAATTAGCCCACATGGCAGGAGTCAGTGCACGGACCCTTAGATATTATGATGAAATTGGAATTTTAAAGCCGGCAAGAATCAATTCATCAGGATATCGCATCTATGGTCAAAATGAGGTAGATAGACTTCAATTAATACTCTTTTATAGAGAATTTGGCATAAAGCTTGAAAGTATTAAAGAAATTATAACTTCACCTGATTTTGACAGGGTTAAAGCACTGAGAGAACATCGCAAAAAGCTTCTTGAAAAAAGAATTGAACTGGATTTATTGATTTCTAATGTTGAAAATACAATTAAATCCATGGAAGGGAGAATTGTAATGAGTGATAGAGAAAAGTTTGAAGGGTTTAAGAAAAAACTTATTGATGACAATGAAAAGAAATATGGAATAGAAATAAGAAAAAAGTATGGTAATGAAGCTGTGGATAGATCAAATAACAAGTTTAAAAATATGACACCTGAGGAATATGAAAAGGCAGGTGAACTTGAAAATGAAATACTTGAAACACTGAGTAAAGCCTATAAAACTGGTAATCCTGCAGGTGAGTTAGCTCAAAAGGCTGCTTCTCTCCATGCAAAGTGGATAAGTATTTATTGGGGAAATTACAACAAAGAAGCCCATGCAGGTCTTGCTAAAATGTATGTAGAGGATGAAAGATTTAAAGCGTATTATGATAAAAAGCAACCAGGAACAGCAAAATTTTTAAGAGATGCAGTTTTAGTTTATACTGGAATGAAAAAATAAATTTAATTTATCAAGTGATTTTTAGGTTCAGGTGGAGTTTGTTTATAAGGAATCCTTTTCTCTATCTGAACCTTATTAACAGTATTCTTAGTGTCTTTAGCACTTAGAATACGTTATCCTTTAGGGGAAGAACTTATCCAGGCGCGTAGCAGTGCTTTATCCCCCACTTTGATACAAGATGGGGGTGTTAGCAATGGTAGCGATCAGATAAAATACTTATTTAATGATTCCCTTTAATATATGCAGCAGCTTTTCCTATATCTATAACATTAGAACACTCGAAAGTTTTTAATCTAAAAGGATCTTTAAAAGTAGTTTTATAACTTGTTTTTTTCAAAATTTGCCTATATTGATCCGGCGTAAGCTTATTATTTATACTTTTTAATATAGCTATAAAGCCTGCTGTAACTGGTGAAGTTGATGAAACCGAATAATATGGAATATCATTGCCATCAGCATTAGAAACATTATTTTTTAATTTCTGATATGTAGTGTAAGTATCTATCATGAGATCACCATAGTCATAAGGGAATATACTAAAATCTGGTTTTCGCTGACCTTTATCTGCAAATCTAGGATCACACATTTCCTGTGGCCAAATATTATTAGGATTATCATAATGTATAAAAGTAGTTACAATATTATTTTTTACTGCCTTATTTACAGCAGCATCAAATCTTTTACGATTTTTATCTGATATAGGCATTTGGGAATAGGTTAAAATGTCAATGTGATTTTTTATTGCCCAATCTATTGCGTTTATCATAGCAGTAACTCTTTTATCTTCATTGCTGCTAGCTGCAGTATTTAATGCATATACTTGACATTCTGGAGCAATTTCTTTTAAAGTGCTCGCCATCCAGTAACCATGTTCATTTGATTTATTTAAAGCATAAGGACTATTCATAAAATCAACAGCACCAGCATATAAATCTTTATGATATTCATATCCGAAACAGTGATCTAAAATGCCTACTTTAATTCCCTTTCCTTTACTTATGCTTTGAGCTTGTTTTACATTGTGTATTGTAAAATAATTATCTCTTGAATTTGCATTTGTAAAATGAATATTCCATGGCTGATTGTGCAATTTTGATAGCAAAAGCACATTGAGCGTTATAGAAACTATGAGTATAGTTATTAAAATTTTTTTAGGCTTACTTTTCATGTTTTAATGCCTCCATATTATAATTAGAATTAATTTTAAAAGCCAATTACAATTGTAATCCTAATTTCTTAAGAAAACAAGATAGTTTTAAAAAATGAGGCTATCACACTGAAGAATGGTATGCCTGCGTATAAGTTGGTTTTTAAGTTAGAATCACTATATAGGCTTCTTCATAATTTACAGCTGTGTTAATTGAAGGAAATATTTAAATAATCCAGGCTTGTACTTAATGAATTAAAAAGATATAATGGAGAAAATTTTAAAATAATTGGTGTAAAATATATAAAATTAGATGTTTTAAGTGAGGCGTATAGATTATGAAAAGTCATGGATGTCCCCTGGACTGCTTTGGATGTTGCAAATTAAATGTATATGTGGAAGATAATAAAGTAGTTAAAATAGAGGGAGATAAAAACCATCCTTATACAAAGGGTATAGTATGTGAAAAAGCAAAAAATCATTTGAAGAGGTTAAATGCCAGGGATAGATTGTATTCACCTATGAAAAAACAAAACGGTAAATGGATAAATATAACTTTTGAAGAAGCCATAAATATAATTTCGGATAAATTGAGATATTACAAAGAAAAATATTCTTCAAACTTTATAATTCATTACGGTTCATCTGGAACGGGAACTATACTAAAAGGTATAGAAGATATATTTTTTAATTTTTATGGCGGCATAACTAAAATAGAAAATGAAATATGCTGGAGTGCAGGTAATAAGGCTCAAAAGTATGATTTCGGGGATAATAAATCCAATTCCATAGAAGACATTTTGAACGCAAAAAATATAATACTGTGGAGCAAAAATCCAGCAAATTCTCATATTCAGCTGCTGCCATTTTTGAAAAGAGCAAGGCAAAAAGGAGCAAAGGTAATTGTTATAGACCCTATTTCTACTGACAGCACAAATTTTTGTGATATTCATATAAAGATAAATCCAGCATCTGATGCTGCTATGGCTATGGCTATGACAAAAGTAATAATAGAAGAAAATCTGCAGGATGCAGAATTTATAAGGAAAAATGTAGTGGGTTTTAAAGAATATAAAACTTATTTAGATACTCTTAGTATGGAGTATTTGTCTAGAGAATGTGGTGTTAATATAGACAATATAAAAGAAATTTCTCATATTTATGCTGAAGAAAAGTACAGTACTATATGCATGGGATATGGGCTTCAAAGGTATAAAAATGGGGGAAATTCTGTAAGGAGCATAGATGCCCTTGCTGCTATAACGGGGAGCATAGGGAAAAAAGGTGGTGGAGTAAATTATTCCAATAAAGTGTATCCTAAAGTATTAAATTTGGATCCCTATGAGAGCTATAAATATGCATTAAAGGATAGAAATTGGAATTTTGATAATTTACTTAAATACTCAAGAGATATTAAGGCTATATTTGTAAGTAAGGCTAATCCGTTAAACCAATGGCCTGATTTAAATAATCTTATAAAAGCTTTTGAAAATATAAAGTTCAAGGTATGCATAGATATGTTTATGACTGATACGGCTAAACACTGCAATTTGATTATTCCATGTACTAATACCCTGGAAAGCGAAGACCTGTTATATTCTTCTATGAGCAATCCCTATATGATATATAATGAGAAGTGTGTAGAGCCAAAGCATAAATTAATGGATGAATACTACTTTTTTATGGAACTTGCAAAAAAGATGGGGATGAAGGAATACCCTTATGTATCTAAAAGGGAATACTTAACCCAAGTAATAAAACCTTTGGAAAAGAAGGGAATAACCCTTGAAAAAATAAAAAATGGATATGTAACCATACAGGAAAATTCTATTGCCTGGAGTGATCTAAAATTTAAAACACCATCAAAAAAAATAGAGATATATTCTAAAGATGCTGAGAAAGACGGATTGAGTCCAATACCAGTTTATGTTAACAATGAAAAAAGTGATAAATTGAGACTTTTGACTACCCATCCTAAAAAATCACTTATGTCTCAAAGCTTTAAAGATGTAGACACCATGGCTGCAGCTAATATAAGTAAAAATACAGCAGGGAAACAGGATATACATAATGGTGATATTGTTAAATTAAGATCTCCTAGGGGAGAAATACCTGTAAAGATAAATATAACGGATAAAGTACCAGATAACCTTGTCCATATGAATGTAGGCTGGTGGGAAAAGAGTTCAAATCCAAATTTTCTAACGGAAAATCAAATTGCTGATATGGGCAAGCAGGCAGCTTATTATGATACTTTTGTAGAAATAAAAAAAGGGAGAGATAAAAAACAAAATGGCTCAAAATAGGAATGTTACTAAAGTACTAA
>DAIMMR010000116.1:0-9976 GCA_036720575.1 Clostridium sp. | reverse complement strand
ATCCCCCACTTTGATAGAAGATGGGGGTGTTAGCAATGGTAGCGATCGGATAAAAATATTGTGAAGCAAAGCTTTTGAAAATAACAAAGTTCAAATAACAAAGAACAGATAAAGATGATTTTCCTCGTACCTCAGGAAATCTATAATTTTAATATTTTCTGACGTTAGGAAGAAAATTATCCTTATTTGATATTTGAACTTTGTTCTTTGTTCTTTAAAAATATTGCGTCGCAATATTTTTAAACTGCGAAAGTTGAGTCATTATATTGAGTCATTATATTATAAAGAACATGGGAAACCATGTTCTTTAATTAACCTATTTAACTTTTAATATTTGAGTAGCAGTTCCATCATTATCAACACCAAAAACAGCATATCCTTGACTATATACATAAATTACAACTGATCCCGGATGACTTTTGTATTCATTTGAATTCATATTAATTTTATTATCAATTGACCCTGATTTACCAATAATTACAACTGATGCTTTACTTTTATCAAAAGGATTAACTATTTGTTCATTTGTATTAGTTGCACTATTAGGAGTAAGACTACTTCCAGATACCTTTAAATTAAAATTTGATGCCATCTTGGATTTAAGGTCGCCGTCTGATAAATAACTATCTATTCCTCCATTATTTGTAACTTGTGATTCCAAATAACCCCTTACAGTATTCACATTGGTAGTTACACCTGCATTTTTAGAATTGTTCTTAAATATTTGAGATTTAGGAATTAAAACTACAGCAAGTATGGCAATAATAGCAAGTACTATCATGAGTTCAATAAGTGTAAAGCCTTTTTTCTTTTCTAATGTCATTACATTTTCCACAGACATCCCTTCCCTTCATTAATTAAAATAACTCAATAGCTCAACTCTCAATTTTCAACTCTCAACTCAAAAGCTTTGTTTCGCAAAGTTTTCAAACTATGAAAGTTGATTTAAAATAACATATTATAAATTAATATATGTCTTATATTACCCTTTTGTTATAAATACCAATTTACAATGTTTTGTCCGCAAAACACTGTAATAATAGATGCCAGTACAATAAATGGTCCAAAAGGTATGTAGTCTTTTCTTGACTTCTTTCCTGACAAAATAAGTATTACTCCTGCAGTCGCTCCTATAATAAAGGACAAAAACAACATTAGGAAAGTAAGTTTAAGTCCAAGAAACAAACCGCACACAGTACAAATTTCTGCATCTCCCCATCCCATGCCGCCTTTTGTTATGAGAATGATAAGAGCTAAAAGTCCACCGCCTACTATACCTCCATATACATACGTCCTTATAGGCAGTCCATTATAATAATATATTCCTAAAAATATAAATGCAGAAATAAGACCTACTGCTGTAATTTTAAAATAAATGTCCGTGGTATCTAAATCTATCATTCCTACCACAATTAAAACACTTATAAATACAATATACTTTATAATATCTATGCTAATTCCAAATTTAAAATAAAGCATAGTATACAATAAACCAGTTGTAAATTCTATAATAGGATACCTTGCAGATATCTTCTCCCCACAATTTCTACATCTTCCCTTTAAAATAACATAGCTTACTATAGGAATTAAGTCATACCATTTAATCCTGCTGCCACAATTTGTACAATGAGAAGGTGGATACACAATAGATTCCTGCATTGGTATTCTATATATGCATACATTTAAAAAACTTCCTATTACGGTTCCAAAAACAAAAACAATAATACTACAATAAATATACATATGCACTCCATTTTTAGGGTTAAATAAAGCCTTATGATTATAAAAAATTTTATAATCATAAGGCCGGTTGCATCATTAACTCAATACACACTAGATGCCCATATAAAGTGCGTATTTCATTGCTTCCCATTAATATATTAAATCATTTATTATGATTTTACCATAAATTTTATGAAAATATAAGTGTTTTTAAAATTTCGTACATTATTTTTTGCTTTCTGAAAAGATGCTATTACTCTGCTTATTAAATTTTGATGTTTTCATAAAATTTATAAGATCATTTGGATTAAGTGGTTTTCCAAAGAGGAATCCCTGTACATTGCTGCAATTAGCTTTTTCTAAACATTTAAGCTGCTGTTCTGTTTCCATGCCTTCTGCCACTACCTCCAAATTTAAGTCCTTTGCAAGATTGATAAGATGTCTTACAATAGTAAACTTTTTTTCAGATTTATCTATACCATTAACAAAAGATCTATCTATTTTTATACCATCTATAGGTACACTATATAGATAATTTAAAAAAGAATATTGAGTTCCAAAATCATCAACAAATATTTTTATTCCCATATCTTTTATACTTTTCAAAGCAGATGTAACTTTCTCAGTAGAATTTATCACTGTTCTCTCAGTTATTTCAAAATTAATATATTTAGTTTCAACCTGTGTTATTTTTAATATGTTTTTAATGAAAGTAATGAAAAAATCATCTTCAAGTTGTTTTATAGATAAATTAACGGACATAATTAAATCATGGTATCCTAAGCTGTGAAGTTTTTTTATCTCAAGACATGCCATGTAAAAGACAATCCTACCTGCTTCCCTTATCATGCCGTTTCTCTCTATTCCATCAATAAAATATGAAGGTGTTAGTATCCCAAACTCTGGATGATTCCACCTAATAAGAGCTTCCACGCCATACACCTTACCGCTGTCAACATTTACTTGCGGTTGATAATATAATATAAATTCATGATTAATCAAAGCATCCTGTATATCAGTTTGAATCTTTTGTTCCATAGCATTATTTTCATACATACCGGTATTAAAAAATTCATATGCGCTCTCATATTTTTTATTTGCACAGTTTAAAGCTATACCTGCATATTTAAATACATCATGTAATTCAGCATTGTCATAGGGATACAGGGAAACACCAAGTTTTATCTCTATTCTAATTTTTTTACCAGCCAATAGGAATACATCGTCATTTATACTCATTATCCTTTTAATAATCTTCACAGCATTATCTCTACACTTTATATTAGGTATTATCAGCAACAAAACATCTCCACCAAATTTATAAATATATGCCTTTTGATTGATATAGTATCTTACTCTATTTATAACATTATGTAATAACACATTTCCATATTTATACTCTAATATATAATTACATAGCCCCAAATTAGATATATTAAGAAGACATATTGCAAAGCTATCCTTTTCCTTTACATACTTATGCATAAATTCATCAAAATTGTGGATAGAATAATTGAAATTATACGTATAGCAATCTTTTTTTATTGTCATATTTCATCACTCCTATATTTTGATAAATACTACAAAATATAATGAATTATATATGAAGATTAAATATTCTAATAATTCATTATATCATAAATTGGACTTAAATACAAATTAATAGGTTAATTGTATAAAATTAGGTTATGCTTTTGAAGTAATTATTTAACATATTTTTAGCTTCTCTAAATAAAATTAAAACCACCAATTAGCTATCATATAACTAAATGGTGGTTAAGCAAATCCTAACTCTTTTGAGTACTCTGATCTTACCTGAATATTCATCACCCTTTTTCAATTACCATTACAATGTATTAATACACTATAAAAATTTAACTTATTATTTTTCTTCAAACACACTTCTAAAAAACTTCAATTAACTTTCTAGCAAAAGACTTACCTTTAAAACTATACTGCTTTATTACATAACACTTTAATCTAAACTTACCAAATTTCATACATTCTTGTTGAACATTCTTACAAATTAAATATCCACAAGTATTTTTCAGATATTCCTTATAACTTACTCCAGTGAATATTTAATCATATTTACTTTCGTTCTAAATAAGTGTATTAATATCTGATTTTTTAAACTTTCTACTTCTTTAAAACAATTTTCTCAGTACTCTTTTCGAGTTAGGATTGCTAGAAGAAGTTATATCTTTCTTCTTGGTTTTATTATATAGTAAACGTTTATATAAGTCAACACTTTTTTATACATTACACTCACGTCCTTGTAAATTTTATTGGACAACTGCAGCTTCTTCTTCCACTATCAATGAATCTTACTTAGTGGGAGTTTGCTTCTCCCACTAAGTTTAGATGAATTATCTAGGGGCGTAGCTACTGTTATCTCCCACTTTGATAGAAGTGGGAGTGTTACAGTAGGTAGCCATCAGATAAATTCATCTGTTCCTATTCCTGTAATATCTTTCATATCTTCATCTACCATCATCTTAACCAGATTTTTAAAACTTACCTTTCTATTCCATCCAAGCTCCTTTTCAGCCTTAGAGCAATCTCCCCATAAAAGTTCTACCTCTGATGGTCTGAAATACACTGGATTTACATCTACCAAAAGTTTTCCTGAAGCTTTATCATAGCCTTTTTCCTCTATTCCTGTACCCTTCCATTCAATTTCCATGCCTACTTCTTTAAATGACAATTCTACAAATTCCCTTACAGTATGAGTTTCATTAGTAGCTATGACAAAATCCTGAGGTTTATCCTGCTGCAGAATAAGCCACATAGCTTCCACATAATCTCCCGCAAAACCCCAATCCCTTTTAGCATCTAAATTACCTAAAGACAACTTTTCTTGTTTTCTTGCTGCAATATTTGCAACTGCCCTTGTAACTTTTCTTGTAACAAAGGTTTCTCCTCTTCTTGGAGACTCATGGTTAAACAATATTCCATTACAGGCAAATATTTTATAAGATTCCCTATAATTTACTGTTATCCAGTAAGAATACAATTTAGCAACTCCATAAGGGCTCTTTGGATAAAAAGGAGTCTTCTCATTTTGAGGTGCTGTACCTGGAAGTCCACCAAAAAGCTCTGAGGTTGAGGCCTGATAGTACTTGCATTTAAGTCCGCTTTCCTTTATGGCATCCAGTATTCGAAGTGTACCTAATCCATCTGTCTCAGCAGTATATTCCGGCACTTCAAAAGATACCTTAACGTGACTTTGAGCTCCTAGATTATATATTTCATCCGGCCTTATTTTTTCAATTAATCTATTTAAATTGCTGGAATCTGTTAGATCTCCATGGTGAAGAAATAAACTTTTATTTCCTATCTTAGGATCTTCAAAAAGATGATCTATCCTTTTAGTATTAAAAGTGCTGGCTCTCCTAATAATGCCGTGTACTTCATATCCTTTTTCAAGTAAAAATTCTGTTAAGTAGGAACCATCCTGCCCTGTTATACCTGTAATTAAAGCCTTTTTCATTTTCTTATCTTCACTCCTCTATTTTGCATTTTCATCTCCAAAGAATACGCCTAAAGTTTTAAATATCAACTTTATATCTAGCAGCATACTCCTGTCCTTTATATACTTTAAATCCAGCCTCATCCATTCTTCAAAATCAATATTGCTTCTGCCCATAACCTGCCAGTAACATGTAAGCCCCGGTTTTGCCAAAAGCTTAATTTTTTGCTGACAAGTAAATTTTTCAACTTCTCTTGGAAGATTAGGTCTCGGACCTACCAGTGACATTTCACCTTTAATCACGTTAAACAATTGAGGAAGTTCATCAATGCTAGTTTTTCTTATAAACCTTCCCACCCTTGTAACCCTTGGGTCCTTTTTTATCTTAAACATTGGTCCTGTCATTTCATTTTTATGTTGAAGGTTGTCCAAAAGCTGTTCTGCATTATAAATCATAGATCTGAACTTGTACATTTTGAAAAATTTCCCGTATTTTCCCACCCTAACCTGTGAAAATACAATAGGTCCTTTAGAATCAAACTTAATTGCAACTGCCACTACAAACATAATAGGAAAAAAGGCAATAATTCCAAGGAGAGAAAAAATTATATCTATAATTCTCTTAAGGAAATGGTAGCTAGCACTTTTTTCATATTTTCCCATATCTTTTACCACTATTTCAATAGATTCAATTTGCAGCCCATTCAATGGAAAATCCCCACCTTTTTTGACTAATTAGGTCTATTAAAAACCCCCTTATACTAATAATAATGTGATATTTGAGTATAAACAAGTTTAAAATATAAGCAGTTTTGTCAAGTTTAATGAAAAAATACTAAACTATGATTTTTTGTCAAATTGGGGTAGATATATACCGCAATTTGCCTAGAAAATTATGTAATTCTAGGTAAAAAAATATCCAGCAATTAGTAGAGTTGCTAAACGAAAAATCAACTTATACTCCGGATATTTTTACGCATAAGTTGATTTTTAAGTTAGAAAACACACACTAACTGCTGGATATAGCAAAAAATAAAAACAGGGTAAATCACTCTACCCTGCTTACTACTTTCTTCACATATTCAATGTCAATATCATTTATGTCTGATATATATTCTACCGTGAGCCCTTTTTTATATTGTTTTAATATTAGCTGCCTTATTCCTTCTTCTTTTCCTTCTTCTATTCCTTCTTGTTTAAGTTTTTTATCTAATTCAAGCTTTTTCATCATATCAAGTAGAAATTCTCTATTATCTTCGCTCAATTTCACTCTTCCCATATTTTTATATCCCTCCAATATTTCATTTGGATTTACCTCTGCAAGTACATCCATTATTACCGCATACAACGGATTCTTTATGTTACTTATGTATTCTGTTATCCACTTTTTTATCAAATTTTTATTTTGATAGTCAATTTGCAGTAATTTCAAATATTGTGATCTATTGTCATCTAATTCTTTTGTTACTAAAAGCTGTGTTTCTATGTCTGTATTCTTTATATAGTATATACCATTCTCCACAGCTTCCACTATGGCTCCCTGTTCACTTTTCAAGTACTCTACCAATTTTCTAGGATATTTATTTGATGTTAATGTTACCGTCATTTCCTTTATATTTATCTTATTGGTTCCTTCCGATAATGCTTTGTACAGATATGCATAGGCCTTTACTTTATAGTAGTCATCTATTGATATATAATCTGTAGGCGACTTATACTCAAATATATTGTATTTTCTAAATATTTTCCCCAGCGATTTAGTTATCCTTATATCTTTAGGTTCCTTTATCACTAACACATCTATTCTCAAAGGTTCATCTGTAAGCTGATACTCTGCTACAAATTCCAAGTCTTCCCTATATTCTTTTAGTTCAAGCTGTATTGCCGCTGCAAAGGCTGGATGCCATTTTACTTTTTCATTTGCCAATCTTATCACTCTACCTTAGTTTTATTTATATTATTATATCATACTGTATTTATTTATAGAATGCTCATTTATTGTCAATTAATTACAAATTTTTTATTTTGTAATTCTATCTAATCAGTAATAATCAGCACCACCCGTAAAACGGGTGGTTTGCTCTAGCCCTATAAGGGCATGTTACTGGCGGTGCTACTCGCACACTGAACGGTCTGCCAACCGCATATGCCTTTACAGGCTGCACCTAAAAGGTGCTTTATTTTTTGCCTTTTTTTACTTTGTCACCTGTAAATGGATCAATATACTCTTTTAAGCTCATTTGTTCGTATGCTAAATCTTCTTGTATTTGATTTTTTATATATTCTTCTATGATTTTTTTGTTCCTTCCTACAGTATCCTTTACACCAAAATTGCCTATTACCATATCTATATTTTAAGTTTGCATGTCTATCAAAAATCATCAGTGAACTTTTTCCTTTCAGATATCCCATAAACTGCGATACACTTAATTTAGGTGGTATACTTACCAGCATATGTATGTGATCTTTACATGCATTAGCTTCAATAATTTCAACACCTTTTTGCTCACATAATTTTCTTAGTATTAACCCTATATCTGCTTTTATCTTTCCATATATTATTTGTCTTCTGTACTTTGGTGCAAAAACTATATGATATTTACAATTCCACTTGCTGTGTGCTAAACTACTATTGTCCATTTCGGACACACCTCCAATATATTTTAGTTGTGGTTGGCAAACCTACTTCTATTTTATATTGGAGTTTTTCTTTTTTCTACTCATAGCTATAAGCTTTCCGGAACCACAGGTAAAACCTGTGGTATTCTAGATACAAAAAAACAGGGTAAATCACTCTACCCTGCTTACTACTTTCTTCACATATTCAATGTCAATATCATTTATGTCTGATATATATTCTACCGTGAGCCCTTTTTTATATTGTTTTAATATTAGCTGCCTTATTCCTTCTTCGATACTCTACATTTTTACCTTTTCCTACTTGTGAAATTAGCTTCTCTGCTGTCATCTTCTTTAAAATTTTAAGTGTCCTAGATTGTCCTACTCCCAATATATTTTGCGCTTGACGTCTGGTAATACTCCCCTGATTTTTCATCATATCTAATATTGCCTGAAACTGAGGATTATAAGAATCGGAAGCTCCAGCCCCTTTCTCAATATTATCTTTATCAGATGTATAATTTAAATTGGGAAGTATAACTTGAAATGCACCATCTGCTGCCCTAATTGTAGGCTGAATATTGCTTTCTTTATAGCTTGATACTATTTTGGCAATACCTGTTCCATATGCCTCAATGAGTTTTAAGCGGTAAAATAAATTTGCAAGTTTTTCATTTCTGGATTGTGACACACCAAGCATAATGGATTCAATTGATAACCCAGGAACCAGTCCACCAAGAGATGTAAATTCTATACGATCATCATAAATATTAATAAGCGTACTTCCACTAAATGAGTACTCTCTATGTACAATACTATTTAACAACGCCTCACGGATAGCTTCTGGTGGATAATCTCTTTTATCAATTCTATCTAATCCCACAAAAGTTGCCTTTGTTTTATTCAATAAATCAATATATTCATAGGAATCAGAGAGCTGCTTTAACAATGAACCATAATATTCTCTACGGTCTTTAAAAACACTTTTATCCGAACCTTCAAAGTAAGCAATTTTTATAGAATGTATACATTGATCAGAGAGTAACAATCCAAGATTTGTATATAAACCATCTTCTCCGATAAGTCCTAAAGTAGTCATCTGAGCATAACTAAATTCCAAATTACGTTTTTTTATTTCATTAGCTGCATATTGAAATGTCAAGTCCTGGTTAAAAGAACGAACCTTTTCATAAGTATCTCCATCTGTCTCTTTAATCATCTTTCTGATAGCATCTTGAGATGCAGGTACAGAAGCACTTCCCTGACGCACATAAACTCCAGAAGGTCTTAAACCTTTCTTCTCTAAATAATAAGGCCGGTCAACACCTCTCTGTACAGATATTTTAATTACTTTCTTATCTTCTATAATTTCTATGTCATAATCAACAAATAATGTAATATCAGGCTTGATAGCATCCCTAATAGCATTGCCTGCCTGCAGCATAATTTCATCACAATTTTCTAATCCAATTACCTTTCCATCATCTGCAATACCTATATAAATTGTTCCTCCCCTTGTATTAGCAAATGCAACAACTTCTTTTTTTATATCTGATATATAAATTTCCTTTAGCTCTACATTACTACTTTCTATAAATTCCATTATCCTCTCTCCTCATTCTATCCTTGTTCTAGCCTTCTAATACTCATTCTACCCTTCTAGTACTTATTCTATTACTTTCTAACACTATAATCAACAAAAATCGTTTTACTTTTTATTTTGTAATTCTACATAATCAGCAATAATATAAAAAGCAGGGTAAATCACTCTACCCTGCTTACTGCTATACACCAATTGCTACATTTCAATTGTTTTATCATATTCATAACTTTTAATATACAAAGTATCCCTGCTCAAATCAGCTCCACATTTCCAACATACCGTTCCAAACTCAATATATACATTTTTAAATTCATCTAGATTATTGGTAGGCTTAAAAACCTCATATTGAAGATATGGTTTAACATCAAATATTTTTTGTTCATTTGTTTCAAATTTTAATAACAATTTATAATCTTTAAGAACATTAACCTCAATAACTTTTGGACTCATTTTATTCATTATAACACCTCTTTATCCGATCGCTACCATTGCTAACACCCCCATCGCACACAGCGAAAGCGACTATCACCAAATCAAAGATTTGGGATATCTGCTTTTCC
>DAIMMR010000115.1:0-10093 GCA_036720575.1 Clostridium sp. | reverse complement strand
GCATTTAAACAAACTTTACTTGTATTAGATGCAACTACGGGACAAAATGCAGTACAGCAGGCAAAACAATTTACTGAAGTATGTCCTATAGACGGTATAATACTTACTAAGCTAGATGGTACTGCCAAAGGTGGAATTGTAATATCTATTAAACACAGCTTAGATATACCTGTAAAATTAATAGGAGTTGGAGAAGGTATAGATGATCTCCAGGAATTTTGTAGCAGAGATTTTGTAGAGGCATTATTTTAAATCTGTTAAGTAAAAGTACTTGACAGCACTCGCGAATTTTGATATTATATATTTCGTTGGGTGAAAAGTTTTTAATTAGGCAGCCCAGCTTCTAATAAATCAATTTAAGTTGAGATGGTATTATGGAAGAGAGAGTACAGCTTTCCATATTACTCGATATATATGGTAAGCTTTTAACTGAGAAACAGCAAGATGTGATGGATTTGTATTATAATGAGGATCTTTCTTTAGCGGAAATATCTGAACACACTAATACCACTAGGCAGGCAGTATATGACATAATAAAGAGATGTCACAAACTTTTATTGCAGTATGAAGAAAAACTTCATTTGTTAGAGAAAAATGAAAAACTGGAAAAAAGTAAGCAATCTCTTTTGAAATTTATAGATTCACGTTGCTGTAATGAAAATAAAGAAATGCTTAGTAAAATAAGGAATTACATAATAGATAATATTTGAATTTAGGAGGATTATCATGGCTTTTGAAGGATTGGCATCTAAACTTCAGGAAACTTTAAAAAAGCTTAGAGGCAAAGGCAAACTTTCTGAAAAAGATATAAAAGATGCTATGAGAGAAGTGAAATTGGCACTTTTAGAGGCAGATGTTAATTACAAAGTTGTGAAAAATTTTATTAAAAGTGTCAGTGAAAAATGTATGGGAGAAGAAGTACTAAAAAGTTTGACCCCAGCACAGCAAGTTATAAAAATAGTAAATGAAGAACTTACGTTATTGATGGGTAAAAATGAGAGTGGAATTGAGTATAATCCTAATGGATTGACTGTAATAATGCTTGTCGGACTTCAAGGTGCAGGAAAAACTACCATGTGTGGCAAATTGGCACTTCAACTTAGAAAAAAGAATAAGAAACCCCTTCTAGCGGCTTGTGATATATATAGACCTGCTGCAATAAAACAACTTCAAGTAGTTGGAAAAGAAATAGATGTTCCAGTATTTTCAATGGGAGATAAGGTAACAGCAGTAGATATATGTAAAGGGGCTCTGGAATATGCAAAAAACAACAATTTAAACGTAGTTATAATAGATACAGCAGGTAGACTTCAAATAGATGAAGAACTTATGGGTGAATTGAAGCAAATTAAAGAAAATATAACCCCTGATGAAATTATGCTTGTAGTAGATGCAATGACAGGTCAAGATGCAGTTAATGTGGCTTCCAGTTTTAACGAACAGTTAAATATAAGTGGAGTCATACTTACAAAATTAGACGGAGATACGAGGGGCGGAGCAGCATTATCCATAAGATCTATGACTGGTAAACCTATAAAATTTGTAGGTATGGGAGAAAAAATGAATGACCTTCAAGTATTCTATCCAGATAGAATGGCTTCGAGAATACTTGGTATGGGAGATGTGCTTTCACTTATAGAAAAAGCACAGCAGTCTATAGATAAAGAAGAAGCTGAAAAATTAGGAAATAGAATGCTGAACAAAGAGTTTAACTTTGAAGATTTTCTGGCTATAATGCAGCAGACTAAGAAAATGGGACCTATAAGTAAACTTATTGAGATGGTACCAGGAGTTAACATGAAAGAATTAAAAGGAGTAGATTTTTCCAATGGAGAACAGGAACTTGCAAAAATCGAATGTATAATTAACTCCATGACAGTAAAGGAAAGAAAAAATCCTTCTATTATAAGTGGTTCGTCTTCAAGAAAAAAAAGAATAGCATTGGGTTCTGGTACTACTATACAGATGGTAAATAAACTTCTGAAGGATTTTGAAAAGATTAAGAAGACTATGAAACAGTTAAATGGAATGAAAAAAGGATTTAAGAAGGGATTATTTGGAAAAATGCCTTTTTAAAATATAAGTAAGATTCATTGATATGAAAGCCATATGCTCGAATATTTTAAGGAGGTGATTATTAATGGCTGTAAAGATAAGATTGAGAAGAATGGGCGCTAAAAAAGCTCCATTTTATAGAATAGTTGTAGCAGATTCTAGATCTCCAAGAGATGGAAGATTTATAGAAGAAATAGGATACTATAATCCTACAACTGATCCAACCACTGTTAAATTTGATGAAGAAAAAGCTGTCAAATGGATAAAAAATGGTGCTCAACCAACTGATGTTATAAAAAAGCTTTTCGATAAAGCTGGGCTAAAAGATAAACTTGATAAGTAGTAACTGGGGGTGTATTGAGTGAAAGAGTTAGTGGAAATTATTGCTAAGTCATTAGTGGATAACCCAGATATGGTTCAAGTAAATGAAATTGCAGGTGAGCAATCTATAATTCTTGAATTAAAAGTTGCACCAGATGATATGGGAAAGGTAATAGGAAAACAGGGAAGAATAGCCAAGGCTATAAGAACTGTTGTAAAAGCAGCGGCTATAAAAGAGAATAAAAGAGTTGTTGTAGAGATAATATAAGAGTTAGATATTCTAACTCTTATATTTATATATATAATTTTAAAATTAAGCGAAGGGAGTGAAATTATCCTCTTTTAGAAATTAAGATTAAAACCTTAATTTTTGATATTCGGGATATTGTTCTATGAAAGATTTTATAACTGTAGGACAGATAATAAATACTCATGGAATAAAGGGAGAATTAAAGGTGTATCCTTTAACTGATGAGATTGAAAGATTTAGGAAATTAAAATCTGCATATATAGATGGTACACTAAAAAATATAATAGAATGTAAACTCCAGTCAAATAAGGTTATACTTAAAATTGAGGGTATAGATTCTATAGAAGAAGCTATGGCGTATAAACAAAAATATATAGAAATTCCACGAAATGATGCAGTTAAATTGGAAGAAGGAACATATTTTATTACAGATATAATAGGATGCAGTGTAGTGGATGAGGATGGAACTTTTTATGGCAAGGTTGGGGATGTAATCCATACCCATAATAATGATGTTTACTGGATAAAGGGAGAAAATGAACTTTTAATTCCTGCTATAGAAAATGTTGTAGTTAGCATAGATGTAGAAAAAGAAAAGATAGTTATAAAGCCGGTGAAAACATGGATGTAAAAATAGATATATTGACACTTTTTCCTGAAATGTTTGACATATTTAATTATAGTATAATTGGAAGAGCAATTAACAAAGGTATTTTGCAAATAAATACTTTTGATATAAGGGAATTTACCAGAGATAAGCATAGAAAAGTAGATGATTATCCCTATGGTGGAGGAGCAGGAATGGTAATGGCTGCCCAGCCAATTGTAGATTGCATAAGAAAAGTTAAATGTCAAAATAATGGAAAAGTGATTTATCTAGGACCTAGAGGAAAAACTTTTAACCAGTCTATGGCTAAAGAACTTTCAAAAGAGAGTGAAATGATATTTCTATGTGGACATTACGAGGGAATAGATGAAAGGGTTTATAAATATATAGACACTGAGATATCTATAGGAGATTTCGTAATAACTGGTGGAGAAATGGCATGTATTCCAATTGTAGATAGTATATGTAGAATGATTCCTGGTGTACTTGCCAAAAGCGAAAGCTATATGGAAGAATCTTTTTATAATGGATCACTAGAATATCCACAGTATACTAGACCGGAATGTTTTGAAGGGGATAACGTGCCAGAGGTTCTTTTATCTGGTCACCACGAAAATATAAAAAAATGGAGACGAATGAAATTGCTTGTAATAACTAAAAATAAAAGGCCAGATTTATTTCAAAAACTGAAATTATCCACAGAAGACAAAAAACTCATGGACTTATATGAAAAGAACATATAATGTAAATTTTTAATTATATATTGAATTTGATATGTAAATATGTTAGAATGTATTTTGTGTGCTATACAGACGTTCCTCTATCTGCTATAAGCTGGGTAAGAACGTTGAATAATTATTAGGAGGTAATGCACAGTGTTAGATATAATAAAACAGATAGAAAGTGAACAGATAAGAACAGATCTTCCAAAATTCAATGTAGGTGATACAGTAAAAGTTCATGTAAAGATTAAGGAAGGAAATAGAGAAAGAGTACAGGTTTTCGAAGGTGTAGTTTTAAAAAGGCAAAACGGTGGAATAAGAGAAACCTTTACTGTTAGAAGAGTTGCTTATGGTGTTGGTGTTGAAAGAACTTTTCCAGTAAATGCTCCTATAATAGATAAGATAGATGTAATTAGAAGAGGTAAAGTTAGAAGAGCTAAATTATACTATTTAAGAGATAGAGTAGGTAAAGCAGCTAAAGTTAAAGAAATATTAAAATAAGAAAAGGGGGCTTTATAAAGTCCTTTTTTTATATTTAAGGTGGTGTAAAGTTTTTATGAAGGAATTGATAGATTTAGGTAAATCCATATTAGTAGCTATAGTAGCAGCATTTTTAATTATAACTTTTGTATTTGAAACAGTAAGTGTAGATGGGCATTCTATGGATCCAACTTTAAATAATAAAGATAGATTAATTGTAGAAAAAGTTAGTTATTATTTTAGGGCTCCAAAGCCTGGTGATATAGTTGTAATAAAGTACCCTGCAAATCCTAAAGAAAAGTTTATTAAAAGAGTAGTTGCGGTAGGTGGAGACAAAGTTAGGATTGAAAATGGAAAACTTTATATAAATGATGTGGCTAAAGATGAACCTTATATATTAGAACCTATGGTTACAGGAGACTTTAATGAAGTTACTGTACCTGACAATACGGTGTTCGTACTTGGAGATAATAGAAATAACAGCAGGGATAGTAGATTTTCTGATGTAGGTTTTGTAAGCTATAAACTAGTAGTGGGAAGAGCTGCTTTTAGGATATATCCATTTAACAGATTTGGAACGTTGAAGTCAGCCAATAAGTAGAAAGGAAGAAATTATATGGATATAAATTGGTTTCCAGGGCATATGGCCAAGACAAAAAGAGAGATGAAACAAAATCTTAAGTTGGTAGATGCAGTTATAGAGATAAGAGATGCTAGGATAATAAGGTCCAGCAAAAATCCAGAGGTAGATGATATTTGTGGATCAAAACCTAGAATAATACTTCTAAATAAGAATGATCTAAGTGAGGATAGTGTAACCCAAAAGTGGATTAAATATTTATCAAATAAAAACATCAAGGCTCTTGCTGTAAACTCAAATACAGGACAGGGCATTAAAGGTATAAAACCATTATTAAATGAGCTCTTAAAAGAAAAGCATGATAGAATGAAAAATAAGGGCATTTCAGGTATAACTGATAGGGTAATGGTAGTAGGTATACCTAATGTAGGCAAATCTTCATTTATAAACAAAATGGCTAAAAACAGCATAGCAAAAACAGGAGATAAACCGGGAGTCACAAGGAGCAAGCAGTGGATTAAAACTAAGCTTGGAATAGAACTAATGGACACACCTGGAATATTGTGGCCTAAGCTGGAAAGCCAGGAAACCCAGCTCCATTTAGCCTTTACGGGGGCCATAAAGGATGAAATCATGGATATTGAGGAACTTGCATTAAGTCTTTTGAAGGACTTATGTGAAAAATATCCTAAAAGGCTAATGGACAGATATAAGTTATCTGAATTAAGTGAAGATCCTTTAGTAAATATGGATAATATAGCAAGAAAAAGAGGAGCTATAGTATCTGGAGGAAAAATAGATTATAACAGAGTTTCTGTTATAATTTTGGATGAATTTAGAGGAGGAAAGCTAGGACCTATTTCTCTTGAAGATCCATTAGATTTTGATTGAATTAAACTTCTGAAAGGTGTTTTTAAATAATGGAAGATAGCGAAAGTGTAGATTTAAACATAAATAAAGAAAATTTTTCATGGAATGAACTAGAAAATTTTAAATTCGACAAAATAAAGTATGCAATAAAAAATTTGGAAGAAGACTATTTTGACTTAAAAAAGGATGAAATCAAAAAAGTTATAGGAAATTTGAAGTTAGACAAAAGAAAAAATGTAAGGTCGTTGTCTTCAAGCTTTTACAAATTCATTTTAAATAAAAATTCAGAGATTTCCAGAGTAAGAAAAATGTATGAATTTGATAAATCTTTTGGAAATCATATATATACAGCTGGTGTAGATGAAGTTGGAAGAGGACCTTTGGCAGGTCCAATAGCTGCAGGGGCAGTGGTACTCAATTTGAATTATAATGAAGATAGAGAATTGATTTTAGGTATAAAGGATTCTAAAAAGCTTACGCCAAAACGTAGATGTGAGCTTGCAAAGGTTATAAAAGAAAAGGCCCTTGCTTATAATATTGCAGTTATAAACAATGTTGAAATAGATAAGAGGGGAATATCCTGGTGTAATAATGAAGTATTAAAAAGAGCAGTAGAAGGTCTCAAATTACCTGTAACTATGGCATTATCTGACGGATATGCGGTAAAAAATTTGTCCACTAATAATGAGTTTGTAATAAAAGGTGATGCGAAGAGTGCTAGTATAGCTGCAGCTTCAATTATTGCCAAGGTATACAGGGATAGTCTCATGGAAGAATACTCTCATCTGTATACAAATTATAAGTTTGAGCAAAATTCTGGATATGGAACTAAAGATCATATAGAATCTATAAAAAAATATGGCATTTGTAAAATACATAGAGTAAGCTTTTTAAAAAACATATTGTAGATAAGTTCATATTTCAAATGCATTTTTAATTAGCTTTATAGATGAAACGCCATCATGAGGGTTAACTATAACTTCTATTACATCAAACCTAAAATTGAATCTAAATAGATTTTTTTTAGTTATATACATTTTAGCAGTATTACATATTCTCATACGTTTGGTGTAATTTACGGCTTCACCAGGACTGCCATATAGAGTATTACAGCGTGTTTTGACTTCTATAAAGCAAATATAATTGCCGTCTTTTCCTATTATATCTATTTCCCCAAGTTTACAATGAAAATTTCTTTCTAGCAGAGTATATCCAATTTGTTTCAGGTAAATTTCAGCTATATCCTCTCCTAGAGAACCTATATCTTTATTAAAAGAATGCATAAAAATCTCCTTTTATTTTTCAAATTATGAATACGATTACCACAGACTAGATATACTTATTAAGCCTGTTTTTAAACTATGTACAACATCAGGTATATATATATTTATGAAAATCAATAAAAAGAATATAGAAAGTACGCTTCCAATACTTATGATATCAGAATTTTTGTTTTGTATTCCAGTAAAAAATAATATGAAACTAAAAAACATACCAAGTATAACAAGTAAAAAGTACATGCACATCACTCCTATTAAATTGATTTTATGTAAAAAAATAACTTAGTTCTATTATACAATTTTTAAAACTTAAAATAAAGCTTTTACAGGAATTTTATGGAAATTACAAAAACTTTTCATCTAAAAATTTTCTATAGTGAAGAGCTTCTGCTAGGTGAGATTCTTGTATTTTTTTGCTATTGTTTAAATCAGCTATAGTTCTGGCTACTTTTAATATTCTACTGTAAGCTCTGGTTGTTAAGTTGTACTTAACATAAATTGATTTTATAAGTAACAAAGATCTTTCATCTAGATTGCAGTATTTTCTTATTAATTTGCTGCTCATTTCTGAATTGTAGTGTATTCCTTCATTTTTAAATCTTTGTTTTTGAATTTTTCTTGCCTTTTCTACTCGGCTTTTTATATTTTTAGAAGGTTCACCTCTGGAGTAGTTTTCAATATCTTTGAAGTCTAGTGAATTTACGAAAGTAAATAAATCTATTCTATCTAGAATAGGTCCAGATAGTTTTGATATATATCTTTTTCTTTGAAATTCAGTACAATTGCACTCTTTTTTAGAGGCAAAATTTCCACAGGGGCATGGATTAGTGGCTAATACAGTCATAAAATTGCAGGGAAAAGTTACTCTACCATATGCTCTATTTATAGTTATCTTTTTTTCTTCTAAAGGCTGCCTTAAAGTTTCAAGGACATTTTTTCTAAATTCCAAAATTTCATCTAAAAAAAGAACTCCATTATGGGCTAAAGATATTTCACCAGGCATTAAATTTTTTCCACCTCCTATTAGAGAAGCGGTTGTACTTGTATGGTGTGGATTTCTAAAGGGAGGCTTTGTTATTAGACCTTCATTTTTGTTTAAACTTCCAGTTACACTGTATATTTTAGTTACTTCTAGGGCATCCTCATAACTCAAATTTGGTAGTATAGTTGGAATTCTCTTTGCCATCATAGTCTTACCAGATCCGGGAGGACCTATCATAAGTATATTATGATTTCCTGCAGCAGCAACTTCCAAAGCCCTTTTACAGCTTTCTTGTCCCAATATATCTGAGAAATCTAATGCATTTTTACTTTTAACATTTATTGTTTTATGACTAAATGGCACCAAATCTCTATATTTTATAAAATACACAACTTCCTTTAAATTATTGAATGCATAGCAATTAATTTTATTTATGGCAGAGCATTCTTCTGCATTTCCTATAGGAACTATAAAATTCTTAATATTGTTTTTCATACCTTCTATTGTTATAGGAAGGACACCTCTTACTTTGTTTAACTCTCCAGATAAAGACAATTCACCCATGATTAAAAAGTTTTTGCAATCGACAAAGTTTATTTGATTTGTGGCCATTAATATGCCAAGTGCTATAGGTAAGTCAAATAAGGATCCAACTTTTCGCATATCAGCAGGAGCTAAGTTTACTATTATTTTTTTTACAGGAAATTCAAAACCTGAATTTATGATAGAAGCTTTCACTCTCTCTTTAGATTCTTTTACAGAAGTATCCGCAAGACCTACTATATTAAAGCAGGGAAGTCCTCTTTCTATATCTACTTCTACGGATACTATATTTCCTTCTACACCTAAAAACGAAGCTGTATTTAGTTTAACTGCCATAATTATTATCACCTCTACTTAATTCTTGACAATAAAACTAGGTTTTAAACTTTTGGAAGCATTAGAGAAATTGAATAACTTAGCTTTGGTAGTTTAAAAATAATATGAAATTCACAATGCACGATGCACAATTCACAATTAGGGACAATTTTCTGTTGTCACAGAAAATCTAAAAATTTAATATTAATACTACTTTAGTTTTAGATTTTTCATAGTATTAGCGGAGAAAAATTTACCGAAATTGTGCATTGTGAACTGTGAATTGATTTAGATTTCATTATTTTATGTTAGTTTTCAATTTTGAATAAAATGTATGGATTATGAGCATAATTTTTACATAATTATAAATATAGGATGTGAATAATATATGAATATATATGATTTGTGGTTTGCTTGTGTTAAAATATCAAATAAGTTGAAAATTTCTATCTTAAAAAAATTTAAAAGTACAAGGGAAGTATATATTCACAGTATTTACAATGATGGTTTTACATTTTCACGTAAAAGTTATCCTAAAATATACGATGAATTTAAAAAGGCTTGGAATAGCTATGGATTGGAGAATATGCTGCAATACTGCAGTACAAATGGAATTAATGCTGTAAACTTTTGTGATAAAGTATATCCTGCGAGATTAAAAAATTATGAAGATTCTCCAGCAGTTTTATTTTACAAAGGAAATATAAAAAAACTCAACGATAATTTTAGTGTGTCTATTGTAGGTGCTAGGGATTGTAGCTTGTATGGTAAAAATCTAGCTACATTAATAAGTAGGGAAGTTGCTGTGAATAATATAAGTATAATAAGTGGTATGGCAAGAGGAGTTGATAGTTATGCACAGAGTGCAGCTGTTGAAAAAAATGGATATACCTGTGCTGTGCTTGGATCGGGGGTAGATGTTATATATCCCAGACAAAATAGAAAATTATATGAAAATATTCTGAAGGGAGGATGTGTGCTGTCAGAGTTTGTTCCTAAGACAAAACCTTATCCTTATAATTTCCCACTCAGGAATAGAATTATAAGTGGATTGAGTGATGTGGTAATTGTAATTGAAGCAGGGGATA
>DAIMMR010000114.1:0-10095 GCA_036720575.1 Clostridium sp. | reverse complement strand
TAAAATATAAATTGATGACAGGAGGAATTTGCGTGGGATTATTGGATAAGAGAAAGCCTCAAATAAGAGAAAAAAGATTAAATACATTAAACACATATTTCGGAGATATTGATCAACTATTAAATAATATGGAAGCAGGAGAAATAAATCAGAAAATAAGGACATTTTCTCAAACTTCATTTGATGAAATTATATATGTACTTCAAGTTCTTAATGGCATTGAAGATTCAGGCATAGTAATTCACGGACCACTTGGATGCAGTGCAGTTCAATTGCATATGCTATCCAAAGCAAGATCTAGAAAATGGGTTGTAACAAACCTAAATGAGCAAGATTCAATTTTAGGAAGTGGTGAGAAATTAGAATTAGCAATAAGAAAATTATATAAAAGCTGTAAACCAAATGTAATCTTCATTGTAGCTACACCAGTAATAGCTATAAATAATGATGATATTTTATCTTCTGTAGTTGAACTTGAAGATGAATTAAACATAAAAATTGTTCCCATATTTTCCGATGGATTTAAGTCTAAAACTAGTATATTTGGAAGTGATGTTGCATTTCATGCTATTTCTAAATATCTAGTTACATGTAACAAAGAAGAAACTCAATCCAATCTTATAAATTTGATTTCCATATTTGAAAGCAAGAAAGACTTGAATGAAATTAAAAATCTATTGAATAGGATAGGTGTTGAAGCAAACATACTACCGAGATTTTCAACATTAGAAAATATTTATAGGGTATCTAAAGCGGCACTTTCTGTTAGTATAGACAAAGATAATGGAGACTATTTTGTTAAATCATTAAAAGAAAAGTATAGCATACCATTTTTATCAAATTTATATCCTATTGGTATAGAAGAAACAAAGGATTGGTTTATAAGTGTAGGAAGAGCTCTGGGACTAGAAAAAAATGCACAAGATGTAATCTATAAATATTCTGATGGCCTAAATGAATATATAGATAAAAATAATTTAAATGGATTAAGAATATATATAAATTTACCTACATCAAAAGCATTCTCAATTGTGAAGTTGATAAAAGAATTTGGAGCAGATCTGGCAGGAATAACTGTAGATCATATAGATGATATAAATAAAGAAGATTTAATTTACATTAAAAATTTAGATGAAAGCATAAAATTACACGTGGCAGATGGTCAGTCTTTTGAAGAGGAAAATATTTTAAATAGATTAAAACCTGACTTATATATAGGATTGAGCCAGCACAGTACTTTGGCTGCAAGACTTGGAATTCCTTCTGTTGCTATTGATAATTTGGATATATTAGGATTTAATGGTGTTAAGAATTTTATAAAAGCTGTTTATAAGACACTTAATAATAGAAAATTTTTAGAAATACTTTCTAAAAAAGATAGACTACCATATAAAAAAAATTGGTATAACAAAAGTACTAACTGGTATATAAAACAGGAGGTAAAATAGTATGAATATAAATAATACTAGTATAGTTGAAGTCTCTAGAAATAGCTGTGCATTTTCTGGAGCACTTCAGGTAGTTGAAAGCATAGAAAAAGTTGTACCCATTGTGCATTCAACTGCAGGTTGTACAATTCAACAGTATTTGGGAGTAAATAAAGTAAGCGGAAATAAGGGATCTGGTTATGCTGGAGGTGTTCAAGCATCTTCTAGTAATGTAATTGAAAAACAAATTATTTTTGGAGGAACATCTAGATTAAGAGAACAAATAAAAAATACAATTAAGGTTATGGATGCTGATTTATACGTAGTTTTAAGTGGATGTGCTACTGAATTGGTAGGTGATGATATACCGGCTATGACGAAGGAAGCCCAGGAACAAAGGTATCCTGTTATAAATATACAAACTCCAGGATTTAAAGGAGATATACACTACGGATATGAAGTTACATTAAGGACTTTAATTGAGCAGCTACATAAAATTTATGAAGTGGCTTCTGAAAGAGTAAAAGGGCTTGTAAATGTATTTGGGGTTATTCCAAACCAGGATGTATTTTGGCAGGGAAACTTATTTGAGTTGAAAAGAATTCTGGAGTCCATAGGATTAAAAGTAAATACTTTATTTGGTTTTGGACAAAATATTGAGAACTGGAGACAAGTCCCTAATGCCGAGTTGAACTTGGTGTTTTCACCTTGGGGAATAAAAGCAGCAAAATATTTAAAGGATAAATACAATATACCTTATTTAAATTTTGAAAGTTTACCTGTAGGTCTCAGCAGCACATCTTCATTTATAGAAAAAGTCGGCAACCAACTTAGTATAGATGAAAACAAAATAAATGAATTTATAAAAAATGAAGAAAGCAAGCTTAATTATTACTTGGAAAATATAGCAGATTTTTATTATGAATATAACTTACAGAAAGAATTTGCAATTGTTTCTGAAACAGGCTATACGCTGGGAATAATTGAATTCCTAGTGGAAATAGGGTTTATACCTAAAACTATTATTATTACGGATATTTCAGAAGATAATTATGAAGATAATTATAGGAAATACTTAGATAAAAAATTACATGCTCTATTACCTTTAAATCAAGTGAATTTATATTTTGAAGAAGATTTAGAAAAAATCAATGAAATCATTAAAAATAGTGAAGTTGAATTAATACTTGGAAGTTCCCTGGAAAATAAAATATCCGATGAAATTAATGTACCAGTCCAACATATTTCTTTCCCTATATGGGATAGTGTAATTTTAGATAAAACATATATTGGATATAAAGGAGCAACCACTTTACTTGAAGATATAGCTACATTGATTAGAAATTTTAACTGATATAAGAAATGGAATTCATCATGTCTGACAGAATTAATGTAGGTTACATTTGTAATACTTACACAAGTACATCTTTAATTTATTAAAAAATTGTTGACAAAATCATAAAACAATGTATAATATGAAGTATAATTTTAATACAGTACTTAATAATTAAAAACTTTGAAAAAGGAAAGTAGTTTAATATAGATTTTAAGAGAGGAAATCATTTGCTGGAAGATTTCTAAATTTACCTTAAATGAAGTGCCCTTTAGAGTTGTGTACCGAAATGATAGTAGGCTGCATCAGGTTCACCTGTTATAGTGATTGGATATTTTATGTATCTGAAGAGAGAGACATGTAGTCTAATTAGAGTGGAACCGCGAAGTTTAAGCTTCGTCTCTATAGCATCTTTATAGGTGTTATAGAGACGAAGCTTTTATTTATTAAATATACTTATTACCATATTAGAGATAAGTATTACAAAATTAAAAATAGATTGACTGACTAGAAAAACTAGAGGTCAAGTTACATTTAGTACAGGAAGTATATTTTTTATTTTATATAATTTCTGCATTAGGTGCTACTTGGCCTTTTTTAATAAAAAAATATTGGGGGAATTCATTATGAAAAAATTCAAGTTTAGTATTTTAATCTCATTAATCAGTATTCTGGTAATAACTTCTTTTACAGCATGCGGAAGCAAAAGTGCTGAAAAGTCAACAACAGATAAAAAATCCGTTGAACTTCTAAATGTATCTTATGATCCTACAAGGGAACTGTATGAAAGCTATAATAAAGCTTTTGCAAAGTATTGGAAAGGAAAAACAGGACAGGATGTTACTATAAAGCAGTCACATGGAGGTTCAGGCAAACAGGGAAGATCAATTATAGAAGGACAACAAGCAGATGTTGCAACTTTAGCTCTTGCCTATGATATAGATGCGATTCAAAAGGCCGGACTTATTAATCAAGGTTGGCAAAAAAAGTTCAAGGATAACAGTTCTCCTTACACATCAACTATAGTATTTCTTGTAAGAAAAGGTAATCCAAAGCACATAAAGGATTGGGACGACTTAACCAAAAAAGGTGTTTCAATTGTAACTCCAAATCCTAAAACATCAGGTGGTGCCAGATGGAATTATCTTGCAGCATGGGGATATGCTTTGAAGAAAAACAATAATGATCAAAATAAGGCAAAAGAATTTGTTAAACAACTGTATGGAAATGTGGCAGTACTGGATTCTGGAGCAAGAGGTGCAACTACTACATTTGTTGAAAGAGGTGTAGGTGATGTACTTATAGCTTGGGAAAATGAGGCCTTTTTATCTGTAAAAGAACTTGGAGCAGATAAATTTGACATAGTAGTTCCATCAGTCAGCATACTTGCTGAACCACCAGTTGCTGTTGTAGACAAAGTAGTAGATAAGAAAGGCACAAGAAAAGTTGCAGAAGCATATTTGAACTATCTTTATTCAAAAGAAGGACAAGAAATAGCAGCTCAAAACTACTATAGACCAAGAGATAAAGAAGTTGCTGAGAAATATAAAGATAAATTTCCTAAAATTAATTTGTTTACTATAGATGATATGTTTGGTGGATGGGCAAAAGCACAAAAAACTCATTTTGATGATGGAGGAACATTTGATCAAATATATCAACCTAAAAAGTAACAATAATTGGGCAGTGTGGAGAGGAGACAAAAAATGGTTAAAAAAACAAGAGTTATACCAGGGTTTAATATATCTATGGGACTGGCCATTTTATATTTGAGTTTAATAGTTTTAATTCCACTTAGTACGATATTTATTCAAACATCCAAGATGGGAATAGAGGTTTTTTTGAAAACTATAACAGATCCAAGAGTAGTAGCATCTTATAAAATAAGTTTTGGATGCGCATTTATAGCAGCTGCTATAAATGCTGCTTTTGGGCTTATCATAGCGTGGGTATTAGTAAGATATGATTTCCATTTTAAAAGATTTCTAGATGGATGCATAGATTTGCCCTTTGCTCTTCCTACGGCTGTAGCAGGTATCTCATTGACAACACTATACTCAAAAAATGGATGGATTGGTTCTATATTAGCTAAATTTGGCATACAAGGATCATTTTCGACTTTTGGAATTACTGTAGCATTGGTGTTTATAGGAATACCATTTGTAGTACGTACAATACAACCAGTTCTAGAAGATTTGGATGTTAGTATAGAAGAAGCAGCCTCTGTTTTAGGTGCATCTAGAATACAGATATTTATAAAAGTAATATTACCACAACTTATTGCTCCTCTTCTAACAGGATTCTCACTTGCTTTTGCAAGAGGAATTGGGGAATACGGATCTGTTGTATTTATAGCAGGTAACAAGCCTATGAAAACTGAAATAGCTCCCCTTTTGATAATGACAAAACTTGAACAGTTTGACTATTCATCAGCTACAGCTATAGCATTAGTTATGCTTGTTTTTTCGTTTTTGATGTTGTTTGTTATAAATTTAATTCAATGGAAAGCCAATAAGTATGCATAGGAGAGTGAAAAAATTGGAAAAATCATATCATACTAAATTTAATATAGTGAAATATATACTTATTGCAATAACGATAGCATTTTTGTTTATAATGCTTGGGATGCCATTGATTCTTATATTTTCGGAAGCGTTTAGAAAGGGCAAAGATGCGTATATGACGGCTATTACAGATTCAAATACTATTTCGGCTATAAAACTGACTTTGGTAGCATCAGGTCTGGCAGTTCTTTTTAATACTGTATTTGGTATTATGATGGCTTTTGCTGTAACAAAGTTTAAATTTAAAGGCAGAAATTTTTTGATTACACTAATAGATCTTCCTTTTGCAATTTCACCGGTTATAGCTGGATTAATATATGTACTGACCTTTGGTAGAGGTGGGTTATTTTATAATTTTCTATTTAAACATGATATAAATATAATTTTTGCACTTCCTGGTATAATATTAGCTACAATATTTGTAACTTTTCCTTTTGTATCAAGGGAGATAATACCGCTTATGATTGCTCAAGGAACTGATGAAGAAGAAGCAGCGGCTTCTATGGGTGCAAATTTATGGACAATATTTAGTAGAATAACTTTACCTAATATAAAATGGGGACTTTTATATGGAATAGTATTGTGTAGTGCACGAGCCATAGGAGAATTTGGAGCTGTCTCTGTAGTATCAGGACATATAAGAGGTGAAACCAATACTTTGCCATTGCATGTGGAAATATTATATAATGAATATCAATTTTCTGCATCATTTGCAGTATCATCAATTTTAGTATTTATAGCTATTGTTATTTTGATTATTAGAAACATTATAGAGTGGAAAGTGAAAAAAGAGGTGATATAAAATGTATGTTGAAGTTAAAAATCTCAATAAAAGTTTTGGAAGTTATCAAGCATCAAAAAATGTATCTTTTGGAATAGAAAAAGGCAAGTTGGTAGGATTGCTTGGGCCAAGCGGAAGTGGAAAAACTACAATACTTCGTATGATTGCCGGACTTGAAACTGCTGATAGTGGAGAAATTTATATTGACGGTAAATTGGTTAACAATATACCTCCAGGAAAAAGAGGAATAGGATTTGTATTTCAAAATTATGCACTTTTTAGAAATATGACAGTGTATCAAAATATAGAATTTGGACTTTCTATTAAAAAAGTGGATAAAAAATATACCAGGGAAAGAGTTATGCAGCTTGTAGAACTCATAGGGCTTAAAGGTCTTGAGAAAAGATATCCAAGTCAGTTGTCTGGAGGACAAAAGCAGAGAGTTGCTTTTGCTAGAGCTCTTGCTTCAAAGCCACAATTGCTTCTTTTAGATGAGCCTTTCGCAGCTATTGATGCAAAAGTTAGAAAAGAGCTTAGGACATGGCTTAAAAATATGATACACAAGTTGGAGATAACCAGTATTTTTGTTACACATGACCAAGAGGAAGCAGTAGATGTAGCTGATGAAATTATAATAACAAATTCAGGAGCTATTGAGCAAAAAGGAGGATCAGTAGAAATATATAATAATCCTAAAACGGTTTTTGTAGCTAAATTTATTGGTGAGTCCAATGCCATTAAAAAGTTTAGCCAATTTAAGGCTTTCAAGAATATTCCTGAAGGAACGAAAGCAATTACAAGACCGGAGTTCGTTGAAGTTTATAAAAATGATGAAGTAAAACCTGGAACTGTCTACGAAAGTGGTATAGTTACCGATATATCATTTGGTGGGTCCAATTGGATAGTAACTATTCAAATAGGGGACAATATAATAAAAGGTATCCGCTCGTTGGCAAAAAATAATCTTAATGTAGGTGATAAAGTAGCAGTTCTTATACACAGATTATATTTATTTGATAATAATAAAGTGAAAGTTGTGGAAAATAAATTTAAAAATAATATTAAATCCTACTCTATATAGAATATAGATTATGTGCTATTTTGCATTTTATCATATAATATGCTATTATAGCGTTATGTTAAATTTAAGTAAATATTAGTAAATATTTATTATAAGCAGGGTGGAATGGACCGCAGAAGTTAGCTTCTGCCTCTGATATAAAGAGGTGGGAGTTTTTTGTTATTTTATTGGAGGTGTGAGCACTGGATAATATCCTTGAACTTATAAATACTGTTAAAAAATTTAATGGCCAAACTGTAGTAAAAGACATTTCTATAAATATAAAAAGAGGAGAGTTTTTAACAATTTTAGGACCAAGTGGCTGTGGAAAAACTACTACATTGCGTATGATAGCAGGTTTTGAAAAACCTACAAGTGGAAGTATAATTTTAAATGGAAAACATATAGAAAATAAGGAGCCTTATGAACTAAATATAAATACTGTATTTCAAAATTATGCACTTTTTCCTCATATGAATGTATATAATAATATAGCATATGGTCTTAAAATTAAGAAGATTAATAAGCAGAAGATAAAAGCACGTGTAGAAAATATGTTAAAACTTGTACAACTTGAAGGTTATGAGAAAAGAATGCCTGGAAATCTAAGTGGTGGACAAAAACAGAGAGTAGCAATTGCAAGAGCACTTATTAATAGTCCAGATTTACTGTTGTTAGACGAGCCTCTTGGAGCTCTTGACTTTAAACTCAGAAAACAGATGCAGATTGAACTTAAAAGGCTTCAAAAAAAACTTGGAATAACTTTTGTATATGTAACTCATGATCAAGAAGAAGCTCTCAATATGTCAGATAGCATAGTTGTAATGAAAGATGGAAAAATAGAACAACTTGGAACACCAAGAGATATATATGAAAGACCTAGGACTAAATTTGTAGCGGGGTTTATAGGAGATTCAAATATATTTGATTGTAATGTACAATCTATAGAAAAGGATAAAATATATTTAAATAATATAAATGGTACTATAATTACAAAAGATAGTCTACTTAAAAAGGGAGATCATGTTTCCGTAATAGTGAGACCTGAGAATATAAAATATTCTTTTAGTCCTGTAGATTTTTTTGATTTGAAAGCTATAGTGGTGGAAAATATATACCTGGGATCAAATACTAAAACCATTTTAAAACTCAAAGATGGTACTAATGTATCTGTGATGAGTTATACTAAAAATCTTGAAATTCCAGAAGTAGGAACAGAAACATGGATATTTTGGGATATATCAGACGGGGTCTTAATTAAAGGGGGGGCCTGTAATTGAAGAAAAGACTTAACTTTGAAAAATATACGTTTATAATTCCTGTTAGTATATGGATGATTATATTTATGGCAGTCCCTATTATATATATTGTATTTATAAGTTTTCTTCAAAGGGGAGTAAATGGTGGTATAGATTTTGTATTTTCATTTAGCAATTACAAGAGAATTATGTCACCACTGTATTTTAAAGTGTTTTCCAATTCTTTATCTATAGCATTTATAACCATGGTGTTTACATTGATTTTTGGATATCCTTTTGCATACTTTGTATCGAAAATTCCTAAAAAGTTTAGAACACTGGCTATTATACTTATAATTGTTCCATTTTGGACTAATTCTCTTATAAGAACTTATGCATGGATGAATTTAATGAGTACAGAAGGGGTTATAAACAGCATACTAGTAAAATTTAATATAATAAATGAACCTTTAAAGATGCTTTATACTTATGGAGCTGTACTTTTAGGAATGATATATACTTTATTCCCTTTTATGGTTCTGCCAATCTACAATTCAATTGAAAAACTTGAAAGTTGTTATATTGATGCAGCTAAGGACTTAGGTGCTGGAAAACTTAAAACATTTTTTACTATAATATTTCCTCTCACCATGCCGGGAGTTTTGGCTGGATGTATTTTAGTATTTATACCCTCATTAGGCCTATTTTATATTTCAGATCTTATGGGCGGCAGTAAAGTCATGCTCATAGGGAATCTTATAAGAAATCAATTTTTGGTATCTCGTGACTGGCCCTTTGGAGCAGCCATATCTATTTTTATGATAGTAGTCACATTAATTTTAACTACAATTAGTATAAAATTAGTTGGTAAAAAAACAGATATGGAGGTTTTTTAATGAGCAATAAAATTAATAAGCTAATACGATATTTATATATTGTACTGGTATTTATATTTTTATATTTGCCTATATTTGTAATAGTGTTTTATTCTTTTAACCATGCTAAAACAGGTGCATTATGGACTGGATTTACTTTAGATTGGTATCATAGTCTATTCAATGATAGTGATGTAATCACAGCCTTTAAAAATAGTTTGTCAATTGCAATTATGAGTACCATAATATCATCTATAGTAGGAACTATAGGTGCATTTGGACTTTATAAGTATAAATTTAAAGGAAAGAGTATAGTAGAAGCACTTTTAAATATAACCATAATTATACCTGAAATAATAATGGGAATTGCACTTCTTGTATATTTTACACAACTTAATATATCATTTGGTATAGGAACACTTGTGTTTTCCCATGCCACTTTCAGTATTCCTTTTGTATTAATAATAGTCAGGGCAAGAATCTCAGGATTTGACTCTTCCATAGAAGATGCAGCTATGGATTTGGGTGCCAACAGACTAAAAGTGTTTTTTACAATTGTACTTCCAAATATATTGCCGGGCATAGCTGCAGGAGCCATGATTGCCTTTATATTGTCTTTTGATGATGTAATAATAAATTTTTTCGTATCTGGACCTGCAAGTACTACTCTTCCAATAAAAATATTTTCAATGCTTAGATTTGGACTATCACCAGAGATAAATGCCCTTTGTACCATAATGTTAATTATTACTTTTATAATTTTAATTATGGGACAGAGTATAAAATTAATAGGAGAAAGAAGATTATAAATTTTTAG
>DAIMMR010000113.1:0-10114 GCA_036720575.1 Clostridium sp. | reverse complement strand
CAATATTAAATGGCTTATTAAGTTCTACCCCTAAAATTTCACATATTCTTGGTTTTACCATTTTACTACCTCCTAATTTTGTTGAAATTTCAACATATAATTTTCGATTTTGTGCGATAAAAAACTCGTTTTATCTTTTTAACTTAATTCTTATGTATCTCTTTGCTGTTACTAATAGTATATTCTATAACTGGAAATTTGTCAACTACTTTTTAATTTAATTTTAAAGTTCTTTTATGATGTTATAGTCGTTTAAGTGCCATTCTAAAATACTTGTATTTTTGATCCATATAGGTTTACCTTTGTTATCCTTGCCCCCAAAAGTAAGTTTTGGTAATCGCTCACACATACCCATATAAAGTATATTACCCTCGTCTATTGGTTTATAATTCAACACTGCTTTTTTAATTTTAAAAGTCATTTTTTTACCATTATTTAAACAATAGAGTATTAAGTTATTCTTTGAATCTATCTTATCAACCATTACTATTTTCTTATCTAATTCAGGATTGACATAATTTACAGTTTTACTAAACTCTTTTTGTAATTTCAATAATGTTATAATATCATATTCATCATCATTCAATTCACCAATCAAATGATATAATAATTTATTACCATCCAAATCTGTAACTTGTTTTGGTGTTTCTCTTCCAAATTTCAGAGCTACATCAACGTCAATACTACGTTCTTCTAATTTTTCTTTACGAATTGCTTTCTTATTTTGCAATAATTTCTTCAATTCGTTAATTCTCATTAATTTTTTGCAACTTCCGTATTCTTTAAAATACCCCATCACTATTAACATATTAACATCTTTTGGTCGAACATCAGTTTTAATTTTGATATCTTCTAATAGTGAAATAAAATCAGGATATTCACTTTGTACTAATTCATAAATGTCAATTTTCTCATCTATTTCTTCATCCTTTAGAAAAGCTTCGAGTCTTTCATTTGCTAAATTAATATACCATTCCTTATCAAGTTTTTCTGGAACTTTTAATTCGTTAACATTATCATTGTAAATAAAACATTTATCAGGTGTATATGAAATTTTCTCTAATGTTTCATCTTTGATTTTAAATATTCCACCATCTGTTTCAAGTTTAGAAGCAAAAACTCGGTGTACTTTTTCTTCAAGTTCTTTATCATTGTGTACTGCTTTTTTATAAAGGTGTGTTAATTTAATTATTTTTTGAAATTCTTTTAATTCATTACAATTATTAATAGTTTCTTCTATTGGTGTATCACTAATTAATTTTGCCACAAGTGCTTTGTTGATAATTGGTAAATCGTAATCAAGTTTATTTAATTTCTTAACATACGCCCCTTTAGATTTAGTCTTACCTTTTTCATCTACTATGATATAATTGTTTACATCCTTTTGAATAACTTTTACATATTTATCATGTTCTAAATCTAATCTTGTTCTCTTAGACCACTCATCACAAATTTGAATATATTTATCAAAGTCTGAAGGATTATCGAATCTTACTAAAATACCATCTGTATTTGACTGCACCAACTCACAACTGCCACTCAATTCTATTTCAATTTTTTCAATCAAATCTAATATTAATAATTGTCCTGTTATACATACGTTATTAGCCATTAAAGGATCAAATAACTGATTATATTTGTCTTTTGAAGCACCATAGGTAGAATTCAATACTATCTTGTATGGTTTCTGCATAGGATTTTTAGCTCTTTTTAATTCCATTCTCGTATCTCTTATTTGTTTAAATCTTTCTGGCTGTGGAACATTCCTTGATAAAAATCCATATTCAATCATTATTGACGGATAAAGTGATGCTACGTCACTCATTACAAAGTATCCATCTTTAATATAATTATTAACACAACCATGTAATCCACCATAAGCAAATTTATGTGGGACTCCCCACACGTTTGTATTTAACGACATTTTGTAATTTAAATTCAGTGGTTCTTTGTACCAATCAGCAATATATTGATATTTGTCACTTAATACTAATGTGTCTGGAAATGTAATGTCAAATTCATCGTGTCTGTCTCCTTTATTCTCTGCCCCTAAAATTACTGCTGATAATTGAGCTTTAGTTTTATTTAAATAACTTCTATCAAAATCAAACGCTTTTACCAAAGATTCTAAACTTTCAAATTCTTCAAATTGTGTATTTAAAACTTCTAACGTTTGTTCAACGTCATGTGTACAATATTTCTCAACTTCTATTAATTCTTCTTCAGTTAATTTTCTATTAATATCAAATGGTACAGAAGTTTCACGAATATCATTTCCCATGAAACCCTCTAATTGCTTCAATGATTTTAATTTATCAATTTGACAATCGTAGTTCAAAAAGTGGATATCTTTGAGCCGTTTATCAAACATTCCACCATGCAATCCTTCAACTATTATAAAATCATTTATTTCTTTTGGATTTAAATCTAACAATATTCCTTTAAATATGTATTGGTCGTAATTTCTTGAATTATATCCAGCAAAAACTTCATCTTTGTTTTGTTCGTAAAATTTTTTTAATTTTGCTGAATCATTAATTATTGTTGTTTTTTCTAAAGTTTCTCTGTTGATTATTACAACCATCCAATCTTGAACAAAGACTTCAAAGTCATAGCAAAACATCTTTTCACTTCCTTTTAATTTAATTTATTTATCGCAGATTTTTCTATGGTTACATAAATTTTCACAAAAGAAACTATCCACATTCTTATTAAACCTTATTTCTTCTTTTATTTTATTTATAGTATCTACACACCAATTAATTGCTTCTTCATAATCAGCTTTATTAAATGGAATTTTAATCAACTCGCCAGCATTAAACATATTAAATATTAACATTTTGGGAAATTTACCATACTTCTCTTTTACGTATTTAGCATAAACGTATAATTGTCGTGCATATTCAGCTTGCTCTTTTTTGCTTTTAAATTTTCCTTTTGACTTATGATCCAACACTATGTATTCATCGTCTTTTTTTAATAGTAAATCTATAAAACCTGTGAACTGATATTTAATGTCCCAATCCTCTAAATCTGTAGTTACTTTAATTTCGGCATCTACTATTTCGCCAATTTCATCAAATCCTTCAAAATTTGTGTAATATTCTATACCCGAATTATAGTTTTTTTCTCCCAAATCAACATATTTATTGTATGGAAACTTATAAGGTACTTCTTCATCATAATTATTTACAAATTCATCTAACAAATCCCATATGTATAATTCACCTTTTGCATAACGTTCTAATATTGAATGAGAAAATGTTCCTGTTGCCGAGTAAGCGTTAGCTTCCCCTTTAAAACCTCGTATATAGGTCAAGTACCACATATAAGGGCAAGTATTAAATGCATTAATACGAGAATACGACCATGTCATATTATCTATCATCATTTTTATTTCTTCTTTATTTATATCCACCAAATCACTCCTTAAATAAATTCTATTCTTGTTTCTAATAATTGTTCAAATATATGTAAACCATTATCACATGGACTATCTTTTTCATTTAATAAATTAAATCTATCTAAAGTGTAGCTTACAGGAATTAACCCTTTAAACATTCTTGAAATAATCTGTAATTCCTTTTCTTTAACATCGTTATCAAACGCTATTACAATTGGTTTACCATAACTTAATAGTTTATTTCTTTGCTGTCTACTAATTGATTTTCTTCCTATAGCTACACAATTTCTATATCCCATTTGCCACAATTTCATCACACTTTTTTCTGACTCAACTAAAATAATATAATCTGCTTTTTTAATATAATCTTTGTTTTCAAATTCGCCAAACAAAACGTGCGATGTTTCAATTTCATAATATACGAAATATTTCGGGATTCCTAAAATTTTGTAATCACTCTCCAGAGTACGACCTTTTAACGTTAATAACCCACCATTTTCATTTCTAATTGGGAATACAACACGATTAGTCATAAGGTCGTAAGAAATTTCGAAATATTCTTGTGTGGGGATATTTACCCCGTCATCAGTGAACACTTTACATGGAGCGTGGATGAATAAATCTAGTATTTTATCGTCTAAAATCACATCATCCGTTGTGCTTTCATTTCTAACTATTTTCTTATAACGCTTTAAAAATGATAATGTAGGAGAATCTTCTTGTTTTACATATTTATCCAAACCATCAATATTACAAATATTGCATATGTATTTCAAAGCTTCGGGGAGCGAGCAGTTGAGAAAATATTGAGTTAAAGAAATTATATCTTGTATTTCATATTGCTGAAATTCTGATTGTCTTGTATAAATTTTAGCATTTAACGTTTCATTTAAAGCTATATTGACAGAATTTCTATTATCTCCATCTGGTCGTGTGCTTGATATTCTTCTGCCATTATTGACAATATGCCTGCAACCAAGTGATTCTAATAAATTTTCTATTAATGTCGGGGCATTATATAATACTTTTTTTACGTCAATGCCATTTACCAAAACCACTCACTCTCCTTTTAAAATGGCGACTCATCTACATGTTCAGGAATTTTAGCCATATTTATTGTAGCCCTATCGCCGTCCATTACAAAATTTAAATATGTCACTGGATTTTTCTTACTGTCTGCCTTATGCTTACTTCCATTTCTATTGTAATCTACATATAAATAATTGTTACCTTGTTCTGCTCCATCTCTCGCAATCATATCCGAATCCTTTTCCATCCAATAAACAATAGTTGAAGCATATCTTTGTATTTTCCTACTATCTGCCAATCTAAGCTCATTGTCATTCATTTGTCCTGCTGAAATTACTGCAATTCTTAATTCTCCAGCAATCTTATTTTTTAAGAATGATGTTAATTTTCCTAGATAGGAATGTTCAGCTAAACCCATTCCAGCTAAATCTACATCGTCTGCCTTTATATAATCATATATTAAAACATCAAGTCCGTATTGTATTTTAATTTGTTTTGCCCTTATATATATTTTGTCCATCGTCCACTCGGGATCATATTTATGAATTAAAGTTCCTTTTTTTATCCAATCTTTTACTTTCTCTATTTTGTTTTCTTCTTCTTCTGAATAATTACCTTTTTCAATTTGATGTACTGTTAATCCCGTAATATTAGCCAAAAACCTAGGTAGCCATATTTCGTCGCTTAACTCTGTGTCAAAAATTGCCACCTTGACACCATTTTTTAATTGATAATAAGCTTCATTTGATAAATATACTGATTTTCCTGATTTAGCCCTTCCACCAATTACGACAAGCTCCCCTTTTCTGTAAGTGAAATATTTGTTAACACTTGTATATTTCGATGGAATGCCTATTGTTCCACTTTTAGTTCTCTGTCCTACTATATTTGCCCAAACTTTATCTATTGTTTCAGCTAACAAAGGGGTGTCATTTCCAAACATATAATCATTCGCTAAATTAGCCACTGCGTTTTGTAATTCAAAATTAAACGCATTTAATGTTTTAGAGTTATTTTTTGTGCATTCTCTCGCTAACGATAATAATCTGTCCTTTACATCTCTTTTGAACGCTAGAGTTATAACTCTTTCAGTTATTAATTGGTATTCTTTAAAATCATTTCTTGCTACTAATTTACAATCTTCTATGTATTCTTCGATGTTTCTTATATTTGCTTTTGCAAAATTCTCCTTCAAACCCTTGTTAGCATTAATTAAACTTACAATACTCAATGTATCAAATTCTATAACACCCTCATCTATTAAGTCGACCATACATTGGTAAATGCTTGATATTTCTGGGAAATAAAAATGTTTTGGTTTCAGATAAGTTGTTTTTAATATATAATCATTATTTAATAATAATGTTCCAATAACTCCTAATTCGGCAGTTTCATCACGCACTTGAATTGAGTAATCTGTATTAATCTTTACCACCGTCCTACAAAATATTTAAATAGTCATCATTTGAATTATACGAAAACCCTTCTTCGTCATTTGATATTTTAAATCCTATATTTTCAATTTTTCTCATTTCATGTTTTGTTTTTGCTGTTTTATAAGCACTTTCAATTTCGTAATTATTCATATAGTACCTAACTCCGTGAAAATGGTTCAAAACACATTTATTGAGCCTTATATATTCCACAGTATATAAAATATACTCCATCGAATAACCCAAATTAACCCATTGTGTAATAACCTTATTAATTAAACTTGGTATCTCTTTTGGTAAAACTTTAAGAGTAGTATCCATTATTTTTTTACGCAATTCGGCGTTACACTTTTTTATTTTATCTTCTTCTTCCTTTTGTTTTAAGTCATTCATTAATTTACTCAAGCAATCCTCGCAATAATATCTATTTTTGTATTTAATTGGATTGACTGCAATTCCTAAATTGTCACAATTTTTATATGGACATTTATAAGATTTTTCAGTCATTTAATCACCTCCCGTTGTGAAGGAAACCCTTATTTAAGGGCTTCCAAATCTTTAATTATTTCATCGATTATTTTTTCATCTGTAATGGAATTCGGGTTTTTAACTTTAGCACGATTAGTTAAAATATCTACAACATCTTTGTTACGCCCATCAGCTGATAATGAAGTACACAATTGTTTCATTTTTGTTTTCTTGTCATCTTCAGGTTCTTTATCTTTTTTAGAACTTTTAGACTTCTGTGATTTTTCTGGCTTACCTGTATCAGCGTCAACTTCATCCGTTTCAGAAATTTCAAACAACGCCATATATAAATATCGACGCATATAGGTATTTTGGCTTCCGATTCCTTGAATTTTGTTCATCCCTTTGAGTTCTACTTCAGCAGAATCCATAGTTAAAGTAAATACCATTTCTGGATTATCACAATCAACTGCTGTAATTCTGGCAATGTCTGAATTTATATCACAGTATGTAAAAACATGATACTTTGCACATAATTCGTTGATAGTAGGCAGAAAGTCCGAAAGTTCAAAATAATTATATTTGTTAAAGTCATTTCTAGCACTTTTTGTCAACTCTGTTCTTGATAATTCTGCACGTACATTTTGTAGTTTTGAAAATAAGTTTAATTTTGAAATATCCTCTAATTTAACTTCCTTTCCAATATCTTTTTTTAAAACTTTTTCTTCACTCATATAATTCTCCTTTTATTATAATATTTCACTTTTAACTTAATTTATCAATCTTAAAAAGGTATATCCTCTTCTGAATCAGCTATTGATAAATAAGGTGTTAAATCTATCACTTCTTCAGTATTTAAGTTACTAATACCAGTACATACTAACTTCTCAGTATAGCCTGTAATTTGTGGAAACCTACGCCCACCACCACTATTATTAACCTCACTAGCATATTTACCTTTTGGTTTAAATTTTGGCTCATCCTTTTCTTCTTCAATTTCTACATCTTCATATATAGGATTTTTCCCGTATTCGTATTCCAGTTGAATTATCGTACCTTGCTCAAATTCTGCAAAATCTTCAACAGATATATATTTAGTATCTAAATCAAATTCTAATTTAACACCTTCGTCTTTTCTGTCAAATATAAATCCATTTACTTTTTCATTTTCTATCCCGGCAAAAGCTACCCATAATCGACCATGATTTTCTTCTTCAAAATTACCCTTTTCAAAATCCATCTCTTTTGAGCTTGCATAAATTCTGTTGATATTAAATTTTAATCCCTGATAATATGTATCTGCTTCAGCATTAGCAACAATCGTAACAACTTGACCATCCTTAAAATTATCTTTTATTATCTGGACACCATCTACATCGACGAATGTTTCAACCTGACCATCGGGAGATTTCTTAATCTTAGTTCCTATTACCGTTTCTCCTTCTTCAAGAAAAAATCTATCACCGTATGGAACTTTTTTAATTGTTCTTTTCTTATCCTCATCTTGAAATTCAACTAATATATCATCGTCATCTGCTTTATTAAAGCCCATTGCTTGAACATAAACCATATTGTCTTTAGTTGTCATTACGCCAAATTTTAATTCTTTTATCCAATTCGTTGATCTGATTTCTTTGTTATTTAATCCAACGATTCTTCCTGTAATTGCAATGTTTCCTCGGGTTTTTTTTTGTAATTCTTTACTCATTCTTTTACCTCTCTTTTTAATTTAATTTTTAATCTATATAAAACACTTAATAAAATGTGTGTTTTAACTGAAATATGATGTTGGAATTTCAACATTTTCTTGCCAGCCATATTCAATTAATCTTGGTTTGCAAATATTTTCTATGTATTCTTCTGACATATCTATCCCTATGAAGTTTCTATTGTTGAGATAAGCCATTTTACAAGTAGTTCCTGAACCACACATTGGATCAAATATTATGTCATTTTCATTACTCCAACTTAATATGTGGTCTTGTGCTAATTGTTCTGGGAATACAGCAGGATGTTTTGTTTTATCACAACCACTTCCAAATCCTATATCGTACCACCAAATGTTTTGCCTTTTTGAAGATTTAGGAGCAATCTTTTCACACGTTTCTAACAAATATCCCTTATCATTACTTTTTGTTTTTGCATATGTAGTTTTCTTACCTGCATTTTTAGGTATTAAATCTTTAATAGGATTAAATGTTTTAATTTTACCTTTTGTAAATACAAACATATATTCAAATGATTGTTGATATGAATATTTACTTCCACAAGCTCCAACAGCATTTTTAGCATATATCATTGTATCATGTAAATTAAAGCCAATTTCTTTAAAATACAATGCTTGTTTAAAAGAACTACCACTTTCATTACCATTTAAAGTTGCATCACCTACAACCCAAACAACTGTCCCACCATCTTTTGTAACCCTATATAATTCGTTTATTATTGATTTGTAATCAAATATAAAACCATTATATTTCCTTAAATTATCATATGGTGGCGAAGTAACTGTTAAATCTACAAAATTATTTGGAATATTTTCTTTCATAAAATTAACAGATTCCCCTATGTAGAATTTATTTAATTCAATCAATTTATCGCTCCTTTGTTTTTAATTTATTTTTTATAACCTAATAAAAACTTAGTTTTATTACCTTAATTTGTCTATGTATAACTATGATTTGATTATAAATCATAGTTTAAATTAATTATTGTTCCCATTCAATATCAGATTGAATTCTAAATAATTGATTATCTGTATTAAAAATATAATCATCGTCTACGTCTGCCAAATTACAATTTTGTGTTTGGGTAACATTTAATTCTCCAGTTTCATTAATAGAAACTTCAAACGCCATCATTGTTCCCCCATTATCATTTTCAATTTCAAAGCTAAACTTTTTCATATTATTCTCCTTTAAAATTTTATTTGTTTTACTATAGTAATATTTACTTTATGTATTAATATTATACTTTGTTTTATAAACAATGTCAACTCTTTTTAATTTAATTTATGCTATTTCATTAATACGTTCTTGGGCTATATTACAATAATCTTTACTTAATTCAAAACCTATGTATGATTTTCCTAATTCTTTTGCAACTTTACACGTTGTACCACTACCACTAAAAGGATCAAGTATTATATTTGCATTTTCAAAGCAACCGATGATATCTCTAACCATTTGTTCGGGGTATGCTCGTTTAAACTTACCCTTTGTTCCTTCTGGTTTCCATTCTTTAGCATTAAATATATCATGATGACTAATATTGTTAAACATCTTTGTCTTTGGATTTTTAGCTAACCAATAAATTCTTTCTGTCTGTGGATAAAACCTTATCTTATCAAAATTAGGACTTCCATTATGCCAAACTATTTCCTGTTTAATTAAAAACTTTGATTTTAGAAGCCATTCATAAGGTGTTATCTGCACTCCATCTTTAATTCTATTCTTATGATTATACCACATCGAACCATTATCTTTTAGAACTCTAAAACATTCGTTTAAAATTTCAATTTGCCATTGTTGATATAGTTCTTCTGGCATATTATCGTCATATTCATTGTAACTCTTAAATCTATTACTTTGTGTATGATGATATTTACCTAAATTATATGGAGGTGAAGTTATTATTAAATCTATACTGTTTTCTTCCAACTGTTTTAACCCTTCAAGGCAATCTATATTATAAATCTTATTTACTTCAATCAAATAACCACTTCCTTTCTTATAAAACTAAAAATTTATCTGGTTTACATAAAATAAACCAATTCATTAGT
>DAIMMR010000112.1:0-10168 GCA_036720575.1 Clostridium sp. | reverse complement strand
CCTATGACACTCCAATATGAAGGATTAACAGGAGGCAGTGAAGTTAGAAAATTGTCTTTTAAGAGTTCAGCTAAAATTTCAAAGATATATGTATCGAAGGGTCAGCATGTGAAAAAAGGAGAAAAATTGGCAGATCTTGATAAAACTGATTTGAATTTTGCAGTCCAAGCTGCTAAATCTCAAATGGATACAGCTTCAGCACAATATAGTAAAGCAGTAAATGGGGCACAACAGGAAGATATAAATAAAGCTCAAATAGCTGTACAAAATGCACAGGATAACAATAATTATTATAAAGATTTATATAATAAATATCTTAAATTAAATCAATCAGGAGCTATTTCAAATCAGCAGTTAAATGATACAAAACTTCAGGTTGACAGTACTCAAAATGCATTAGATAGTGCCAAGCAAAGTCTGCAGCAGTTGCAAAATGGATCCAGGGCAGAAGACAAACAAGCAGCTTTGGATCAGTTAAATACAGCAAAAGCTGACTATGACTCAAAACAAAGTTTACTCAACGATGCTACTATGACTGCAGATATGGATGGTTATGTTGTTGATGTGTTAGGTAAAGAAGGAGAAATGCAGCAGGCAGGTAGTCCTGTAATACTATTTAGAAGTGAAAATCAAGTTATTACAGTAGGTTTATCACAAGATGATGTAAAGAAAGTAAAAGTTGGGACAAAGGCACAAGTAAATATTGGAGACGATAAAGCACAAGGAGAAATTATAAATATAGTTCAAATGGCAGATACTAAATCTGGAACATATGGTGCTGAAATTAAACTTTCTACTCCTATAGACTCCAGCAAATATTATGTAGGTGAAACTTCAACAGTTTACATAGACATGGGTGAGACAAATTCTATATCTATTCCGATTAGTTCGGTTTTAAATGATGGAGAAGATTATGTATATGTAGCTGAAAATGGACATGCCGTTAAGAAAGGTGTAACTTTGGGGGACACTGATGAAGATAAAGTTTCAGTAGAAGGTCTAAAAGACGGAGATGAACTTGTAATTGAAGGAATGAAAAATCTAAAATCAGGTTATAAAGTTATAGTTAAATAGAAGGAGAATATGATATGGGATTAATTAAAGCAGCTATAAAAAATAAAAAGATTGTATTATTTCTAGTGGCTATAATTATAGTTAGCGGCTTTTACTGTTATAATGATATCTCAAAACAGGAAACTCCAGATGTTGAATCTCCAGCAGCTATGATTACTACAATTTATCCAGGTGCTTCACCTAGTGATATAGAAAAGTTGGTTAGTAAAAAGGTTGAGCAAAAAGCAGAAGAAATTGATGGATGCGACTACGTACAATCTTATTCAGAAAGCAATGCATCAATAGTTGTTGTATATTTAAATAATGATGCTGATGAAGATAAGTCTTGGAGAGACTTAAGAGACAAGATAAAGGATTTAAAATCTGACCTTCCAAGTGGATGCCAGGATAGTGAAATTAACACTAATCTTACAGAAACGGCTGGCAGCATAATAAGTATATCAGGTAATAACTATTCTTATCAACAATTGGGAGATTATGCTGATGACATAAAGAAACAGCTTCGTGACACTGAAGGTATTTCTAGAATAGATGTAAAAGGTAAGCAGGACAGGCAAGTAAAAGTAGATGTAGACTGGAACAAAATAGATAAATGTCAAGTATCTGTAGCAGATATATGTACTGTATTAAAGGCGCAAAATGTAGACATACCATCAGGTTCTCTAAATTTAAGTACAGGAAAAATCAAAGTAAATACACCGGGTATGTTTAGTTCACTGCATGATATAGAGGATACTGTTGTAGGTGTTTCAAGTAGTACAGGTGAGATGGTGAGAATTAAGGATATAGCCAAAGTATATATGGACTATGATGATGATTCGACTTATAAATTTACTAATAATGGACAAAATGCAGTATTACTTGCAACATATTTTTCCAAAAATAAAAATGTAATTCCAATAGGAAATGATATAACAAAAAAATTAGATACAATAAAAAAGGGCATGCCAGGTGATCTTAAAATAGATGAAGTTACTTTTCAGCCTAAAGATGTAAATGATTCTGTCTCATTTTTTATGAAAAATCTTAGAGATGGAATAATACTTGTAATCATAACTGTTCTTATAGGCATGGGATTTAGAAATGCAATGGTTGTATCTACAGTTATACCTATATCAATATGTATGACTTTTGTTATTATGCATGCACTTGGAATTAAGGTTGAGCAGATGTCAACTACAGCACTTATTATAGCTCTTGGAATACTTGTTGATGATGCTATAGTAATAGGTGATGTTATACAGGTTGGGATAGATGATGGTATGGGAAAGGATGAAGCGGCATTTAGTGGTATAAAGAAATTGTTTGTGCCAGTGTTTACTTCTACCTTAGTCATTGTAGGAGCTTTTTTACCTCTGCTTTCAATATCAGGAGTAGTTGGTAAGTTCATAAAAAGTCTTCCACAGGTTGTTATAATATGTGTAATCTGTTCTTATTTATGTGCACTGCTTGTGACTCCAGCTATGTCTTCATTATTTTTTAGAAAGAGCAAGGAAAGCAAACGAAAAAACCCAGTTCGTATGATGTTTGAGGGGCTTTTGAAATATGGGCTTAAACACAAGAGGACTATTATTGGAGCAGCTTTATCTGTTTTTGTAGTAGCAGTAATTTTAATGAAAACACTGGGAATGCAACTTTTCCCTTATGTAGATAAAAATATGATATATATAGATGTTTCAAATGAAAAAGTTGCGGATATAAAAAGTACAAGTAGCCTAGTGAAGCAGATAGAAGGTATATTAAAGAAGCAGAAAGAGGTTACAGCTTATACTTCGGCCATAGGTGGCGGTGTCCCTAAATTTTATGTAACAATACCAGCAGTTGCACCTTCTGATGATACTGCTCAAATCATGTTAAAAGTAGATTTGAATAAGACCAAGAAATTCAAGACAAGACAGGAGTTAGTTGATCATATTCAAGAACAATTAGATAATAAAGTTTTAGGAGGTACGGCTACGGTAAAACTTTTGGAAGAAGCAGTACCTATAGGTGCACCGATACGTTTGAGAGTTGATGGAGATGATCTAGACCAAATTCAGAACGCTTCCCAAAAAATAGAGCAGCAATTAAAAAATATACCTGGGACTATGAATGTAAGAGATGATGCAGCTAAAAAAACTTATGAATATGAAGTGAATATAGATGAAAATAGAGCGTCTCAACTTGGATTATTAAAATCAGATATTCTTCAGCAGATAAATGTTGCACTTAAAGGTTATAAAGCTTCTACCTATAGAAAAAATGGTAATGAATATGATATTATAGTTAAAACAAATATTTCTTCTGTAGGAGATTTGGGAAATTTGTACATTGGATCAAGTATTACTAAAAACAAAATACCTTTATATGAGGTGGCGTCTGTTAAACTTAATCCAGAAATAGACAAAATAACACATTATAAAGAAGATAGAACTGTAACTGTTTATAGTGATGTTAAAAGTGGATATAATTCAGTTAATGTAGAAAATGCATTAAAGCAAAAAATGGATGGAATGAATTTAGATCCAGTAAAAGTTATATATGATGGGGAAAAAGCTCAGATAAGTAATTACTTTACAAGTCTTGGCGTAGCAGGTGTGCTCATTTTAGTAATAATATATGTACTTTTGTTTATTCAATTTAAATCATTTGTACAACCACTTGTAATAATGTGTTCCCTGCCGCTGTCACTTATAGGAGTTTCAATAGGACTTCATGCTTTTGGAATGAATTTTTCACTTACAGCTTTTATGGGTATAATAAGTTTAATTGGAGTTGTTATAAGAAATGCTATACTTCTTATTGAATATATAAATAATGGTAGAGAAGACGGGCTTTCCATAGATGATGCTTGTATGTTTGCTGTAAGCCAAAGATTCAGGCCTATAATATTGAGTTCTACGGCAACTGTTACAGCACTTATACCACTAGCCTTTTCTGGAAGTGCACTGTTTGGACCTATGTCTGTTTCTATGATGTGCGGACTTTTGACAGCTACATTTCTTACCTTTGTAGTAGTACCTGTAGTTTATTCTATGGTAAATACTAAACTGGAAAAAAGGGTAAAGAACAAAGAGATTATCACTAATTAGAATAATAGAAAAAAAGCTTTATTTTGATTATATACCCCTATGTTAAAAAGCATAGGGGTGTTATTTTTTGTTTAGAAACTCTATAACAGGAAAATTTTTGCTTAGGAAACCTATAGGTCTAGCATCATTTTTGAGCTATTTCTACTCTTACAGATTTCCCCTTGATGGTTTTGTGGTTAAGTCCATCGAGAACTATGCGGCCTTTCCCGGATAGTATATCCACGTAAGAAAAGTTATCCTGAATTTCTATTATTCCAACGTCCTCAGGATTAATACCATCTATGCTTGATATAGTTCCAGCAATATCTCCTGGTCTCATTTTTTTCTTTTTGCCAGCACTTATATATATTTTTGTAATGTCTTTGCTTAGTTTAGTGGACTTATCTTTTTTTATCTTAGGAGCAGCTTTTAATTTTTCCTTGTATATATCCTTGCCTTTTTCCACTTCCTCTTTTGATGGAATTTCACCTTTTTCAATAGTAAGATTGAAGGAGTTTTCTATTTCTTCTAGAAATTTATATTCTTTAGGTGTAACGAAAGTTATGGCAGTTCCACTTTTTCCTGCACGGCCTGTTCTTCCTATTCTATGAATATAACTTTCTTTTTCCATAGGTATATCGTAGTTTATGATATGGGTTATATTTTCTACGTCTATTCCACGAGCTGCAACATCCGTACATACAAGAAAAATAAATTCTCCTCGCTTAAATCGTTTCATAATATCAATTCTTTCAGATTGAAGCATTCCTCCGTGAAGGCCACTGCAGGAATAACCTTTACCTTTCATTTGAAGCACAAGGTCTTCTACATTCTTCTTTGTCCTGCAAAATATCATAGAGCTTTCTGGTCTTTGAGTATATACTAGCTTATTTAACAAATCGAATTTTTTATATGCCTCTATCTGATAATATATTTGATTAATTCTATTTATTACAGGATTTTCGGCTTCTATTTCTATATTAATAGGATTATTCATATATGCAGCACACAATTTAAGTATTTCCTGGGGAATGGTTGCAGAAAAAAGGAGAGTTACTCTATTTTTAGGCAGCTTATCTAGGACAGCCTTAACTTGGTCTATAAATCCCATATTTAGCATTTCATCTGCTTCATCTATGATCAAATATTGTATTTTTTTCAGGGGAAGAGTACCTTTTTCTATATGATCTAGTGTTCTTCCTGGTGTCCCAACTACTACATGAGTTCTTTGTTTAAGTTCTTTTATCTGAATTGTTATAGGTTCTTTTCCAAAGATTGCAGTACAATTTATTCTCTTAAATCTTCCTATATCGTAAAAATCTTCTTTTATTTGCAGTGCCAGTTCTCTTGTAGGAGCAAGTACTAATACCTGGGGACTTTTTTCTTCAAGTTCTATTTTTTCGCAGATTGGTATGGCGAAAGCTGCTGTTTTCCCGCTGCCAGTTTGTGACTTTACTATAATATCCTTATTTTTAAAAATAAGTGGTATTACCTTTTCTTGAACCTGGGACGGATTTATATATCCTAATTTTTCTATTGATTTTAATATATCTTCACTTAATGCAAAATCTTTAAACTTTAGTTTATTCATAATTTTTTTACCTCGTATACTTTTATATTAACAACACTTATCATACTATTATGTGCTTATAATGTATAGGGGACTTAATGAAATTTCAATTCACAGTTCACAATTAATTCTTAACTTGCGAAAGTTGAGTTAATTAAATTCATTCATTGCATATTTTAAATTGTGGTATAATATTTACACGATACAAGTTGCAAAAAGGAAGGTCGAAAATGGAGAGAAAAAAATTTTTAGATGTTGCTACTACAGAGAATAACGAAAAATGGAAACAAAGCATTTCTAGAGAAAACAAATTGTATAAAAGAAATCATGAGCTCCGAAGCGAATTTTCAAGAGACTATAATAGAATATTGCATTCTACTTCATACAGGAGACTAAAACATAAAACTCAAGTATTTTTTGCAACAGATAATGACCATATATGCACAAGAATCGAACATGTAAACCATGTCTCTGCTGTAAGCTATACTATCGCCAACTATTTAGGGTTAAATACACAGCTTACTACAGCTATTGCTATTGGACATGATTTAGGACATACCCCTTTTGGACATGAAGGTGAAAAAATATTAGGAGACTTTTCTAAAGCACAATTGGGCAATGAATTCTGGCACGAAAAAAATAGTTTAAGGTTTGTAGATAAAATAGAAACTTTGCCAAACCCTATGGGAAAACAAAGCAATCTTGATTTAACCTATGCTGTAAGGGATGGAATTGTATGCCACTGTGGAGAGGTAAGGGCAGAGGCAATTTTCCCAAGAGATAAGGTTGTAGATTTAAACGATATACAAAAAACATTACAAATATCTTCTTATACATGGGAAGGTTGTGTTGTTAAAATAGCAGATAAAATATCCTATCTGGGGCGGGATATAGAAGATGCTTTTAAACTTGGAATATTAAAGAGAAGTCAATTAAAAGAACTATATAATATAACAAAAGATACTGTTGGTATACACAGTATAAGAGAAATAAATAATACGGTGCTTATGCATAATTTTATTGTAGATTTATGTCAAAATAGTAGCCCAGATAATGGAATTGTATTGTCAAGCAAATATTTGAATTTTATTGATCTGGTAAAAGAATTTAATTATGAAAATATTTATAATCATGAAAGGCTTAATAATTTTAAAAATTATGTAAAATTAGTTTTAAATACAATATTAAATACCTTAATGGATTATTATGATGGTGAAAAGACCTTAGACAAAATTAAAAATTTTAAAAGGATATATCCTTCGCTGCATGAGGGATTTTCTGGATGGTTAAAAAAATATTGTATTCAATTTGAAGGAAAATGGAGAGATAATGAAAAAATTTATGATTTAAAGAATTATTGTGATTATATCCAGGCTATCATAGATTATACGTCTGGCATGACGGACAACTTTGCCATAAGAGTTTTTAATGAAATGTTGAGATTTTAATTTATTTTAGCTGCGAATTTTTTGTTAATAGTATTGAATGGGTGGCCAAGGTTTTTAATATATCAAAAAATGCAGTAGGAACTGTACTTGCAGCCTTTGGCACTGCTTTATCTGAAAGTATTGTTACTTTAATTGCAGTAGTTTTTGGAACAAACTCAAGCCAAAAGGATATTTCAAGCTACTGTAAAAAATCTTTAAATTTATATGAATCAACTCAGCTATGTTTTGCTTTAGCAAATCCACCTTAACTGTCAACTATCAATTGTCAACTAAAAAAGTTTTATATATGCGAAAGTTGAGTTATTTCAAAAGTTGTATATAGATTATTTTGTTTTTTAAAGTTGGCAAATCAAATATTAAGTTAAAAAAATTAATTGGGAGAATTAAAAAGTTTATTTTAAAAGTTATTGAGGATAATTTATTGACATATAGTATATTTAAACTATAATAAAAATGTACTACAATTGAATAAATGGTAGCATTTTGATGGAATAAATTTACATATAAATGTTTACATTTTAATTAAATTTATCTATAAAAGATATTCAGAAGAAAGTTTTTTCGTCTCATTTTTTACATTATGGAGGAATAGAAAATGGACATGATCGATCGTCAAATTGTAAAATGCCTGCAGAAAAATGGTAGGATTTCAATAAAAAAATTGTCGGAAATAGTTTGTCTAACTCCTCCTGCAGTTGCAGAACGTATAAGAAAGCTTGAAGAAGCTAATGTTATTATGGGATATAGGGCTGTTATTAATCCACAGAAGATTGGAATGAATATAGAAGCTCTTATAAATATTACATTAAAAGCAGGTAAACGGAAAGAATTTATTGATTTTGTAAGAAAAAGTAAGTGTATAGTGAAGTGTTATCATGTTACAGGAGGTTTTTCTATGACTGTTAAAGTAATAGTGAAAGAGACGTCCGAGTTAGAAACATTAGTAGGTAAAATTCAGCAGTATGGTAATACACAAACTCTTATCATTCTTTCTACTATTATTGAACATAAAGGAATAGTATAGATAATATTTTTAAAGTCTGGAAGAAAACCAGACTTTAAACTTTGGCATTTATTATGCTTGTACAAGCTTTTTAGTATGTTCTTCTACCATTTCAGGAGTGATGTCAGTTCTTCTTGCAACTCCACTTTCTATGGCAGCTTTTGCTACATAGTAAGCTACCTTTGGTGCTATCCTTGAGTCGAAAGCATCTGGTATAACATAATCTTCATTAAGTTCTTTGTCAGTTATTATGTCTGCTATAGCACATGCAGCAGCTATTTTCATTTCTTCATTTATTTTTGATGCTCTTACGTCAAGTGCTCCTCTAAATATTCCAGGGAATGCAAGAACATTATTTATTTGATTTGGGAAATCCGATCTTCCTGTACCAACTACTCTGGCACCTGCAGCTTTTGCTTCATCAGGGTAGATTTCAGGCTTAGGATTGGCCATAGCGAAAATTAGGGGATCTTTACCCATTGTTTTTATCATTTCAGGAGTAATTACTCCAGGAGCAGATACACCTATGAATACATCAGCTTCCTTTAGTACATCTTTAAGCTCGCCTTTTATCATACTAGAATTTGTAACTTCTGCTAAGTCCTTTTTTGCAGCACTTAAATTTTCTCTATCTTTTGATATAGCACCTTTTCTATCGCATACAATAATGTTTTTAACGCCTCTACTTACAAGTAGTTTTGCAATCGCTGTACCTGCAGCTCCTGCACCATTTATTATTACTTTTAAATCTTCAAATTTTTTATTTACTATTTTAAGCGCGTTTATCATAGCAGCTAAAGTTACTACTGCTGTTCCGTGCTGGTCGTCATGAAAAACTGGTATATTGCAGACCTTTTTTAATTTATCTTCTATTTCAAAGCATTCAGGTGCTTTTATATCTTCCAGGTTTATTCCTCCAAATGTGGATTCTATTAATTTTACTGTTTCTACAATCTTGTCAGGATCTTTGCTGTCAACACAAATAGGAAAGGCATCTACTCCTGCAAAAGTCTTAAATAGAATAGATTTGCCTTCCATTACAGGTAAGCCAGCTGCAGCACCTATATTTCCAAGACCTAAAACTGCACTACCGTTAGTTACTACTGCTACATAATTTCCTTTAGAAGTATAATCGTATAGGGCATTATAGTCTTTGTTGATTTCAAGACATGGTTCAGCAACACCTGGAGTATATGCTAAACCCAGATCCTCTTTTGTTTTAACAGATACTTTACTTTTAAGTGCTATTTTACCTTCATGTTCTTTATGAAACTTTAATGCTTCTTCCTTTAAATTGCTCATATGTAAACCTCCTTATAATTAATTAACTATAGAGTTTTTGATGGAAGCTATATTTGTATATGTTAATAATTTAACCTTGGCAGTTTAAGTAAATTGCGAAGCAATTTTTTTAAAGAACAAAGAACAAAGTTCAAATATCAAATAAGGATAATTTTCTTCCTAACGTCAGAAAATATTAAAATTATAGATTTCCTGAGGTACGATGGAAATTATCTTTATCTGTTTTTTGTTATTTGAACTTTATTATTTTGAAAAGCTGTGCTTCGCAAGTTTTTTATATATAAATCTAAGCTTAAATCAGGAACTCTATATTAAGCAAACTCATATTTCTTTAATTCCTTAGGTTCAGTCATACTTATAGGATCTAGTATGCGATCTAATTCAGATTCTTTTAAAATACCATTTTGAAGTATGATCTCTTTTACTGGCTTTCCTGTTTTTATAGCACTTTTTGCAATTGAGGCAGCCTTTTCGTATCCAACATAAGGTGTAATGGCAGTAACTATGCCAACACTATTATCCACTAACTTCTTACATCTATTTGTATTTGCTGTTATACCTGAAATGCAATTTTCTGTAAAAGTTTTTACACCGTTAGTAAGGGTTTCTATGGATTCAAATAAGTTGAAGAATATAACTGGCTCAAAGGCATTTAATTCCAATTGGCCAGCTTCAGCAGCCATTGTTATTGTAACATCATTTCCTATAATATTAAAGGCCA
>DAIMMR010000111.1:0-10350 GCA_036720575.1 Clostridium sp. | reverse complement strand
AAAAATTAAAGGAATATTCCCTTAATAAAGGGCTGCTTAGAAAACAAATAGAAGAATATAAACAAGAACTGGTTAATAACAAGTCCTACGAATTTAAAAATATTGATAACATAAAGAAAGATATAACTAGTAAGAAAAAGCAAATTGAAAATCTAGTAAATCAAATGTCACTTAGCCCTGTTGCTGCTAAATATATTATCCCCCAAATTGAAAGTATCAATAAAGAAATAGAAACCTGTCAAAAAACATTAACCGACATTAAAACTTCTACTAATCTGATTTCACAAGCAGATCTAAACTTAGAAATGATATTTAAATGTTTAGACAAAATACAGATAATAGATGAATTAGACGACGAAGAAAAAAAGCTTATATTTAATGTCATGCTGGATAGCGTTTTATGGGATGGAGATACCGGGAACCTAGATATAAAGTTCTGGGGCAGTAAAAAAAAATGACTTTTCTAAAGATGTATGACCACTTGCATTTTGGTACAACGAGCAGAAGCTATATGTACAGGATCCCTTGCCGGTCATAATGCCGTAAAATGTGCACTCAATATTCCTACTCTAACACTTCCAACTAATACAGCTATTGGAGATATCATAAGCTATGCAACTTCCAAAATACACACTAAGGAAGGAAGAAAAAATAGATATACTTTTGCTGGTGCAGAATTTTTTAACAGAATGAAAGAAAAAGGTCTATATTCTATAGACAAAGAAAAAATACAAAACAGAATTAAAAATACTGGTCTTTCAAATATATTTAATAAAAAATTAGTTTAATACCTCATTTTCCCAGTTACTATATGAGGAAATATTAACCGTAAAAATATACCGTTTTACTTTATAATACGGTATATTTTTATTTTTTAATTCACATAATAAAAATATACTTATCAATAGTTTAAGATTTACAAAGGTATGCGTTCTAAAATATAGCAAAATATTTTCAGAACTGATTTGAGTGGCCCAGATAAGTATATTATAATCATTTGGGTAATATTTTAACAATGTTTTTAAAAAATACTTTATGTACTTACAAGGAGGATAAAAATGGCAAGATTTACTTTACCAAGAGACATTTATTTTGGAGAAAATTCATTAGAGACCTTGAAAGACCTTGATGGGAAAAAAGCTGTTATTGTCGTAGGTGGAGGATCCATGAAACGATTTGGATTCCTTGATAAGGTAGTAGACTACTTAAAAGAAGCAGGCATTGAATCAAAATTAATAGAAGGCGTTGAGCCAGATCCATCTGTAGAAACTGTTATGAATGGCGCTAAAGTAATGAGAGAATATGAGCCAGATTTAATAGTATCAATAGGTGGAGGTTCACCAATTGATGCAGCAAAAGCTATGTGGATATTCTATGAATACCCTGAGTTTACTTTTAAAGAAGCTGTAGTTCCTTTTGCTCTTCCTAAATTAAGACAAAAAGCAACATTTGTAGCTATACCTTCTACAAGTGGTACTGCAACAGAAGTAACGGCATTTTCTGTAATAACAGACTATAAAGCTAAAATTAAATATCCTTTAGCTGACTTCAATTTAACACCAGATATAGCTATAATTGATCCAGCATTAGCTCAAACAATGCCGCCTAAATTAACTGCACATACTGGAATGGATGCACTTACCCACGCTATTGAAGCATATGTTGCAGGGCTTCATTCAGTTTTTTCAGACCCACTTGCTATTCAAGCTATAGTCATGGTAAATCAATATTTATTTAAGTCTTACAAGGAAGATAAAGAAGCTAGGAATCAAATGCATTTAGCTCAATGTTTAGCTGGAATGGCATTTTCAAATGCACTTCTTGGAATAACTCACAGCTTAGCACATAAAACAGGTGCAGTATTTCATATTCCTCATGGATGTGCCAATGCAATATATCTTCCTTATGTTATAGATTTCAATAAAAAAGCTTGTGCACCAAGATATGCTGATATAGCTAGAAGTCTTAAACTTCCAGGAAATACTGATGATGAATTAGTAGATTCATTAACTAACATGATTAAAGATATGAACAAGAGTATGGATATTCCTTTGACATTAAAAGATTACGGAGTAGATGAAAAAGAATTTAAAGATAGTGAAGATTTTATAGCTCATAATGCCGTATTAGATGCCTGCACTGGATCAAATCCTAGAAGTATAAATGATGCTGAAATGAAAAAGTTGTTAGAATACATCTATTATGGTAAAAAGGTTGATTTTTAATCTATTTTATTTTATAAAAAACCGGAAGCTTAAAAGCTTCTGGTTTTTATTGTGCAATTTGATTAGTTGAAAGTTGAAAATTGAGAGTTGAGAGTGAAGGTTGATTTTTAGCTATCGCAAAAAATCTTTAAACTTATATGAACCAGCAATGTTTCGTTTTAACGAAACAAGCCTTCAAAATTTAATTAAAGATTTTTTGTAGTGTAACGGAAAAAAATTCACATTAACTCTCCACTTTCCACTCTCAATTCTCAACTAATCAAATTGTTTCACATTATTTTTAAACTGCAAAAGTTGAGTATTTAATTAACTTATCTAATTAAATTGTTCGTAGGGGTATCCTCATAAGTAATCATCGGATAAATATTAAAAATAAGAGCATAATAATTATATTATTAATGGGGAGGTGAATAAACATGCAGAACACAGAAACCGCAATTGATTCTAACATTGATAATATAAAAAATTTAGTTGGTAACAAATCTGAATTAGTAATAAAATACATATTTATTGGGGATAAAAATAGTTTAACAGCTGCTGTTATATATTTGAATGCTCAAACAGATAAAAATATTATAGATAGGGATATACTAAATCCTCTAATGCTTTATGTACATGAGGATATATCAACTATTCAAAATGTGGATGACTATTTATGCAAAAAGTATATTGCTGCAAGTAATACAAGTATAGAGACTGATATAAATATGCTCCCAGATAGTATAAATAGCGGTAAAACTGTAATAGTACTTAATGGTATTTCAAATTTTATTGTAATAGATACTTCCGGTGGTATCTACAGGCAAATTTCAGAACCAGTTAGCGACGTGTCCTTAAGAGGCCCAAGAGAAGGCTTTGTAGAAAATCTTGACACAAATATAAGCATATTAAGAAGAAGGATAAAAGATAAAAAGCTAACTTTACATAAATTTAAATTAGGAAAAAGAAGTCAAAGTAATTTTGTCATAGTGTATATTGAAGATATAGTTGACAAAGACTTTTTACAGAGTATAGAGGAAAAAATAAGTAAAATAGATAAAGATTTTGTAGCCACAAATAGTACAATTGAACAGCTCATAGAAGAACATACCTACAGCGTTTTTCCTCAAACTATAGGATCTGAAAGACCAGATGTAATAGAAGCTGCCCTAATGGAAGGAAAAATAGCCTTTTTACTAGAGGGGACTCCCTACGTTACAACTTATCCAACTACATTTATAGAATTTTTCCAAACACCAGAAGATTATTATGGAAGGACAGTTCAAGCATTTTTTACAAGAATGCTAAGATTTATAGCTTCCTTTATAGTAATAACCTTTCCTGCCATTTATATAACCTTTACTAAATTCAATACTGAACTCATACCTATTGAATTTATAGAATCACTTGTTCAATCCAGGAAAGGAATAGCTTTAACACCCTTTATGTCACTTTTAGCTATGAGCTTAACTATAGAATTTTTAAGAGAAGGCGGGCAAAGACTTCCTGGTAAAATCGGGCAAACTCTCAGTGTAGTTGGCGGTATTATTATTGGAGATGCTGCTATTAAAGCCAAAATTGTAAGTTCTTCTACACTGCTTGTTGCTGGTATTTCTACTGTATCCTCTTTTGTAATATCAAATTATCAAATGTCTATTGCAATAAGGTTTCTTGCCTATCCAATGCTCCTACTTTCAAATTTGCTTGGTGTACTTGGCATAATTATAGGATGGTTTTTTATATTATCCTATCTCTGCTCCTTTGAAAACTTTGGAGTGCCTTATTTTGAATTGAATAAAAGCGATATGAAAGATACCTTTATAAGAGCTCCCATGAAAAATATGACTGAACGGCCTAAAATTATACCCAATATAAATCCCATAAGACAACGTTTTAGGGGGAACAATAAATGAATAAAACCCAAAACACATTTATAACACCAAGTGAATTTACATCTCTTTTAATTGCGTCTTTTATGGGCATTGGAACTTTGTATTTGCCTAACGCTGTCATAAAGGACGCCAAACAAGATGGTTGGATGAGCTGTATAATAGGATCATTATATCCCCTATACACATTGTTTTTAGCAAATTATACTTGCAATAAATTTCCTAACAATGACATATTCACCCTTAGTGAAAAATGTTTTGGTAAAATCTTAGGTAGTATTTTAAATTTTATATTTACATCATTTTTTATATTTATAGAGACCACAGAACTTGCAGGATTATCTAATACATTTAAAGTATATACCACACCATTTTTAAAAAATTATCAAATATTCCTCTCCGTACTAACTGTTACAGCTTACACAGTTTATAAAGGCATGAAACCTTTAGGAAGATTATGTAAAGTACTTTTTTACTTAACTACAATGTTGATCTTTGTACCTATTGCGACTTTAAAATATGGAAGTTATTTAAACCTAATGCCTGTATTTGGCTCAGGTTTTAAGAATATAATTAAAGCCTCCAAAGAAACAGCTTTTTTTTATTGTGGCGGTGAAATTGCATTTGTTATTTATCCTTTCCTTCAGGATAAGAAAAAATTACTAAAATATGGAATAATAGGTACTGTAATTACTACGTTTATTTATGCATGGTCTGTTTTTTTAACTATATATTATTTAGGCATTGAAATTTCACCTAAGTATTTATGGCCAGTATTGACATTAGCTGATAGTATACAAATACCTATTATCAATAGTTTTAGGTACATATTTATATCATTGTGGGCATTAGTAGTATTGAAATGTCTATCCGTTTTTTACTTTTCAGCTTCTTATGGTTTGAATAGGATTATAAAGAAAATATCCCCTCAAACATTTACCATAATTTTGTATCCTATAATTTTATTTTTATCAAGTTTATATGGAACTCCTACTAGAAGGAGACACTCTACAGATATGATAATGCCAATTTATTTAATCTACAATCTAATTTATATTTCATCAATAGCAATTTTAATAAGTTTTAAAAAAGGTGATAATCTTGAAAAAAAATAAAGTTTTTATATTAATTTTAATTATACTAATTTTTGTAATATCCTTTATGGGAACAAAAGGAGAACTTGTTGAAAACTTAGAAATACCTGTTGGAGTTGGGGCAGATATAGAAAAAGCTCCTTCATATACTACTTATATTGTACCAGTACTTATACATTCATCTGAAAATGGCAATAAAGTAGTAAGCAATGTACTCTCAGGAGAAGGCTCAACTATGGGAAGAACAAGAGAAAATAGGCAGTTAAAATCTGGTAAAAAGTTCTTAATAGGTCTTAATAGAGTGTTTATTCTCAGTGAAGAAGCTTCCAGAAATGGTCTAAGAAATTTTTTAGATATTAATCTTAATAATGCAGATATAAATGACAGGGCATTTTGTATAGTATGTAGAGGAAAATCTGAGGATATATTAAAATATAAGGTAAAAGGTTACCCCAGCTCTGCAGAATATATTTATGGAATGATAAAAAATTTGAATCAGTTTAATTTTTTTTCTTCACAATATACTGTAATGGATCTTGTAGTTAGAGTAGATGCAGAAGGTAGAAATACATTACTCCCCTATATAGAAATTACAGGTAATGCAGGTAAAGGTGCAGATAACTTAATTAAAACTACAGGAGTTGCTATATTTAACAGGGACAAAATGATTGCAAAGACAGATATAAAAGAAGCCAAAGTTATAAATCTTCTGAAAGAAAATAATGTAAAAGGTATTTTAACATTACAACGAAATTCAAAAAAGTATGCAGATTTTTATGCCACCTCTAAAAGAAAAGTTAAGTGCTATAGGGAAAATGGTACCTACACTTTTATAATAAATTTAGATTTAAAAGGTAATGTACTAAATAATGAACTAAATAAGAATATATATAAAAATCCAAAAGAGATGAAAATGTTTGAACAAGATATTGAAAAATTAGTGGTAGAAATGTGTAATAGAACCATAAGCCAAGTAAAGAACAAATATAAAGTTGATATTTTGGATCTTGGAAGAGTTGCTGCTGCTAAATACGGAAGGGAAACAGGCACAGATTGGAATGAAGTAATAAGCAAATCTGATATACAAGTTAATGTAAAAGTTAAAGTGGATACCCAGGGAAGAGGAGAATATTAAGTCTTATACATTTTATGTTAAACATTTTAATTAACATAAACAAATATACCCTATAAGCAAGCCTTTTAAAGGTCTACTTTATCCGATGACTACCTACTATAATACTCCCACTCTTCTCCAAGTGGGAGTATTATAGCAGCTATGTCCCTGGATAACGATTTCTTGGCATCAGTTGGAGTTAAAACTCCAACTGATGCCAAGAACTCTGTTTATAGGGTATATTTTGTAACTTATAGATCAAATTTATTTTAGTTAAGCTTTACTAGATTCTTCTGAATCTTGTAATTAATTATGTTTTTCTTCATTATCACTGCTTTCCTTATCATCAGTATGAATACTGTGATCGCCAGCGTCAACACCATCACTATCAGCATTAATGCCATCACTCATATTTTCATGACAAACTTCAGCTGGAGTTAACAATTCTAAGCATTTTGAAACTTTTTTATTTATTATACTAACAGCTAATAAAACAATTGAAATACCTCCATATAGAGCAATTGGTTCAAATATTCCTGGAAGCAATTGTGATGAAAGCAACTGTTTAGTAACAGTAGCAGCAGGATATCCTTGACCCACATATTGAGTAACAGCTTTTCTAAACAAATAAATATTATTAACCAATGATGCGATTCCAAGAATTGCCACAACTAAAGCAGCAACATTTAAAGTTTTTGAAAGAGAAATATTTTTTGATTTCTTTGACACAGTTTTACTTTTAACTTTCATAATAATTTATCTCCACTTCTATCTTTAACAGTTATATTATAAATTTAATTTTACCGTTATTTAATTTTTTTGTAACATATTGTTACATTAATTTATGTTACTACATAATTGTTTCATTTATGTGTCAATATTGTTAACAATTTATAACTATTAAATCTACATTCAAATTAACCTCATCTACTTTTTATAATTCTTTAATGCTTCAAACATTCTTTTTGAAATAGCCTCATAACCTGCAGAATTAGGATGAAAATTATCTGCAGCAAGATAATTTCCAGAATTATATTTAAAAAGATCATATGTAGGGACGTATACACCATTGTCATCTGACGATACAAGTTGATCTGTTTTATAATTCCACTCATTTAGAACTTCCAATTTATCTTGGGTTAACTCATTTCCAAAAGGATTATACAATCCAATAAATACAATTACACTATTTTCATTTCTACTTCTTATCAATTTAAAAACATCTGATAGATTTTTCATGTATCTATTTTCAACTGTCTTTAAACTGTCTGTCTGAACAGCAGCGGAAGCTGTACTTGAATTTTTAAAATTCTTTATTTCATTTCCTCCAATAGAAATAAAAATCATATTTGAATCCTGTATATACTGTAGTGTCTGCTTACTTTTTACTATATTCAAAAGTCCAGAAGATACATCACCATTAACTGCAATGTTGGTAACCTCTATATTTTTTTTAGTTTTATTTTTCCAAAGTTTAGAAAAGTCATTTGCAAATCCATTATTGGTTTCATCACCAGTACCCCTTCCCAGTGAATCACCCATAACTAAAATATTATAGGAATTACTATCCAATTTCTTTATTTTAGTATCCACAGCTTTATCCTCACTCCCTTTATTTGTAACTTTACTACTGGTGCTGCCAGATGCATTAGTAATCCTAATAGAATATGCAAATCCTGCTGCAAATACTATTGTAAATATAAATGCCATAATAGATAAAATTGCAAATTTGACTTTTTTATGCATTACATTTTTCCCCCCCTGTCTCATAAGGCATTTTCAAAGAAATAACCAGTCAGTATGCTAGCCTATTTTTATCATACTGCTTAAACCAATACATCTTGTTTTTGAAATACGCTGAAACTTATAACTAAAGCTGCAATCGACCATAAACACAGCACTGATGCAGAAAAAGAAAGGCTCATTCCAGAAACAGGCTGGTAAGATGCCGTTAAATACTGTGTTAAATCCAAATTTACAGCAAAGAAATATTTAATCAGCGGCCAATCCTGCAAAAACATCTGGAGGAATCCTCCTCCTATTAAAGTTGCTAGCATTATAGCAACAGATGTAACAGTATTTCTCACTATTACAGAAACCATAAAAGATAAAGTTGCAATATTTACAGAAACAAACCATCCAAGTGAATATACTAAGATAGCATACTGCCACTGGTAAATTCTTATAACATTTGAGGAATCCAGTTTATCTCCTATAACTTTAAATCCCGTTGCCATAGGTTCATTCCATCCACCATTGTGAAATGCAAAGCTTGATATTATTACACACATAAGTGCTGACTCTAAAATTACTATGCAGGATAAAATCAAAACTCCAATATACTTGCTAAGTAGTATCTTCCACCTTGGAACAGCTCTAGTTAACAATACCTTTATTGTTTTGGAGGAAAATTCTCCAGAAACAGCATCTCCTGCTAATATAATTATGAGCAGCGGTAAAAACAAATAAATTGCCTCATCCATAAAATCAATAGTAAATTTTGCACTAGTTGGAGTTATTGGATTTATGTTGTGATTTATGTAATACTGCAGCTGTTCAATTTGAATATTTATTGAATTTTTTCTGTCCTCTTTTATGTATTGACTGTTCATAGTATTTTTTAAATATAATATCTGCTGATTCACCATTGACTTCCAATTATAATTTTGAGTTTGTCCCGGTGTACCTGAAAATCTCATTATTGTATGTTTATATACTGCATTTTCTCCATAACAAAAAAGAGATACGAGTACAAGTAAAATTACAGAAATAAGAACTAGTTTCTTTTTTGAAAGCATCTTAAGTACTTCATTTTCAATTAATCTTATCAAATTTTATGCCCCCCAATTAAACAATTTGATTTCCCTCTGTCAGGTTCAAAAACAAATCCTCTAGTGTCTTGTTCTTGTTGTCGACATACTTTATCATAAGTCCTTGTTCTACAAAGCAGGAATTTATCTCTTGAAGCTTTTCTAGTGAAACCTTTGCCTCAAGCCTTTCTTCAACTATATTGCCTTTAACCTTCCAATTTTCTTCTAAAATTTTTCTTCCCTTTTCATTGTCACTTAAAACCCAGAATACCCCCTGATTATTTAATAATTTATCTACATCTGCACTTTCCAAAACTGTTTCCCCATTTTTAATTATGGTTACCTTGTCACACATAAGTTCTATTTCAGAAATAATATGACTTGATATAAGTACGGAAATATTTTTTTCACTTGCCAGCTGTTTTACTAAGTTTCTAAGTTCACTTATTCCAAATGGATCAAGTCCATTAGTTGGTTCATCTAAAATAAGAAGTTTGGGATTATGCATTAAAGCCTGTGCAATTCCAAGCCTCTGTTTCATTCCAAGAGAATATGTATTTACCTTGTCCCTAATTCTATTTTTCAAGCCTACCAAATCTACTACATTTATTATATCCCTTTCTGTAACATCCCTACTCATAGATGCCAGCATCCTTAAATTATCTATTCCACTCATATAGTTATATAAATCAGGTCCTTCTATGATACAACCCACATTTGACATAGCTTTTACATAATTTTTAACTACAGAGTATCCACATATATTAATTTTTCCGGAAGTAGGCTTTGAAAGTCCTACAATCATACGAAGTGTGGTTGATTTTCCTGCTCCATTAGGACCTAAAAACCCCATTACTTCTCCCCTCTTCATTGAAAAGCTTATTTCTTTAATTATTTGCCTACCCTTTATTGTTTTTGTAACATTGTCCAGTAACAATACTTCATCTCTCATCTTCATACCTTCTTTTTAAGAGTTATATGATATATACTTTATTATGAGTAAATTTATAGTATATATCAATATCAATTGGTGGAATTTAATATTTTATTAATTTTAATAAGCTGCTAAAAAAACAAATTATACATTATGTTAATAAGTTATGATATAATTACCAATAGATAGCTTTCAATAGTAAATTTATAGTACTAATTTGTAAAAAGTAAATATATAAAAAAAGGAAGTAAATAATAATAATAATATGCTTACTTATTTAAAAACTGAAATTTTTATTTGAAAGG
>DAIMMR010000110.1:0-10385 GCA_036720575.1 Clostridium sp. | reverse complement strand
ACGTTAGGAAGAAAATTATCCTTATTTGATATTTGAACTTTGTTCTTTGTTCTTTTAAAAAAAGTGTTGACCCTAACATTATGTCATAGTGTAATATGAAAATATAGCTTGAATATACTTATAGAAATTAACAGCCGGCTTAGTTTCAGCAAGTATTGATGGTCCTAAAATCAAATTGGGAGGTACAAATTGAGAACAGTAAAACAAGTTTCAGATTTAACAGGAATAAGTGTACGCATGCTGCACTACTACGATAAAATTGGACTATTAAAACCAAGTGAAATCACAAAGACAGGTTATAGACTTTATGACGATGAAGCACTTAAAACCCTGCAGCAAATTTTATTTTTTAAAGAACTTGATATTCCTTTAAAGGAAGTTAAAGAAATCATGGTTAGTGCCCAATTTGATAAAATGATTGAAACAATGAAAGCTAATGAGGCTGAGATTGATAAAAGTGCTATAAAGCAATATGGAAGTATTGAAAGGTATGCTGAAGCTGCAAAGAAAAACCTCAACAATAGTGTTATGCAGAATATAACAGAGCAATATGATAAATTTAAAAAAGACTGCTTGGAAAATAAGCATCCAAAATTAGAAGAACTATACAAAAAGCTTGTATCTGACCTAAACAAAGATCCTTCTTCAAAAGAGATTCAAAAAATTGTTTCTGAAATTGCAGCTACATATAAAAAACAGCATAAAGCTTTAAACGTGGATGTGGAAGATAACTTTTTGGGAACTATGGCTGATCTTTATTCAAAACCTGCATATATCAAAGCCTTCGATGAAAAACACAAAAGCGGTTCCTCTAAATTTATTGGAGAAGCTCTAAAATTTTATTCTGAAAATAGTAAGTAAATAATTAATCAAAATGGTATGTGGGATATGTAGAAATATCCTGCATACCCCTACCCATACCAATATCAATGAATCTTACTTAGTCGCTTTCTCTTAGAGTTTTGCATCTTCCACTAAGTTTACTACTTCATTTAATATAATAGAATCAACAAGTTAGTATAACTTCCTTTACTTGACAATAAAAAATAGCGGGGCTATACTTAGTAAGTACTTACTAAGTAACAAACATTTATATTACAGGAGGATAAAATTGAAAAGTAATTCAAAATCAAGGATGAGCCGTGAAGAAAGAGCAGAACAAATTGTAAGCATTGGAAAAGAACTTATGTTAAAAAAAGGGTATGGTTTTACCGCCAAAGATATTGCAAATGCTATTGGAATTAGTGAAACTATGATATACTGCATTTTCCCTAATAAGAAGAAAATAATTGAAGCTATATATTCTAAAATTTTTACTTCAGTAGAAATTTTAGGAATTCCCAAAGAAGCAAGTGAGAATTATAGAACTGAACTTATAGATTACTTTATGTGCTTTTATAAAAATGTTACTGAAAGAAACATGTTAGAATTTCATTATCTTTATGCCATGGATAAATCCGGAAATAGACCAGATATTTCTCTACTTGAAAAATCAGCTCCAAATTTAAATGGTCCTCTAGAAAACTATATAATTTCAGGCATAAATAAAGGTTATTTCAGAAAAGTTAATGCAGAATCTGCTTCAGAATTCATATATAGTGCTTTTTTCAATTTCGTTTTTTTTCATGAACTCTTTTTAAGAGAAAAACTTTCTGATGAGGAACTAAAATGTAAAATTAGTACGTTTATAGACCTTTTCATAAATGGAATAAAAAAAATTTAATTAGGGGATGTTTAATTTGAAAAAAATACTATTTACACCAGGAATAGCCTCTATTGAAGCTTTGGGTAGTATAACCAGATTAATTGCTATAGCAGATGAATTAATAAAAAAGCAGCAAGACTGCAGCATACTATTTAGAGCTGCAGGAAGAGAAGCGGACTATGCCGCAGCCTGTGGATATAAAGTTGTACAAGGATATAAGCCACCTATACCAAAATTATGGCAGCAAAAAAATTGTAATACTGTTAATGAAAGTTCACACGCATATAAATTTTCTATTAACAGCTTATGTGATGTAATAAAACTTAAAGGGCTTATTTCTAAAGAATATGTACAAAATACCTTTAAAGAAGAAATGGAACTAGTGCAAAATTTTAAGCCAGATCTAATATTCGGAGAATTTGAAACGGTCATGCCTATAGTTGCAAAGAAAATGGACATACCATATTTTTGTACTGGCGGTACTCCAGGTAAAAAAGATTTCTGTTATTTTGGATTTTCTAATAAAACTGATGAAGTATATGCTAAAGATTATAATGAACTTCTAAAAACTTTAAATTTAAAAACTATCAAAAATATATGTGAGCTTAATCAAGACTATAATTCCAATAAAATTTTTGTTCCAAGCATACCTGATCTTGAGGATTTAAAAGACAGCTCAAAATATATATTTTTAGGCTCAGTAATACCTAAAAATTTTATAAAATCCAACTTCAATTTTAAAAAAAAGCATCCATTAATATATGTGTATTTAAGTGCAGGAGCAATAACTCCCGATATGTACCAAAAAATAATTTTAGATACTTTCCTAGATTCAGAATTCGATGTTATAGTTACAGCAGGGGGAAATCCTAGATTTAAGGGTAGTATGAACTCTAATACTGAAAATGTACACTTTATGAATATGGTTCCATCAGACAAAGTTCTAAAAATGGCGGATATTGCCATTCACCACGGCGGTCAAAATACAACAGTACAATGTATTGAAAATGAAGTACCTGCAATTATTTTTCCTGGAAAGCATTTTGAACGCTACTTTAATGCTGAGAAAGCTTCTGAAATAGGTTGTGCATTAAATCCAGGTATAGATAATTTCAATAAAGAATTTCTTTTAGAAACGTGTACAAAAATTATTAAAGATAACACATTTAAACAAAATCTTAAAATATATTCAGATAAAATAAAAAGCTTGGGCGGTGCAGCTAAAGCTGCAGATTTTATATTAAATTATTAAATTCATATTATCAAACGAGGTTGCTTAAAAAATACTGTTTTTTCAAAAATCACACCTTATAAGCCGCATACTTGCGTTGCAATTTTGCTATAAAAGTGACTTTTTCAGCAGCCTCCATAAAACTGAGTCATAAAACGTCACATCAGATAAACTTTAAATTGACAACATGCATCAAACATTTGTTACACTTTGCACAATAGAACTTATTCCTTTCTTCCAACAAGGCATATCCAGTTTGTATTCTGTTTTTGATCTTCTTGTATTACAGTAAATCCTGCTGACTTTAAAATATTTTTTAATTGAATAGTACTATATACTGTCATGCCTTCTATTTTTTTAGACCATTTATCATTTGCAGGATCACCTTCTTCACAACATATCATAAAATATCCTTTTGGTTTCAATATTCTTTCAACTTCTTTAAAATTTTCACATAAATTAGGCCAGAAATATATAGTTTCAAATGCAGTAACAATATCAAAGCTTTTATCTTTATAAGGTATATTATTAACATTACCTCTTTTAATCTCGCAATTTTTTTTAATAAAATTTATATTCCTTTTTATGCTGCACTTTACGCTCTCTTCTGAATAATCTATACCTGCAACAAAACCATTTGGACAGCTTTCTAATAATTTAGCTATATTAGCTCCTCCACCACATCCAACATCGAGCACATGATCTGTACTTTTCAGATTTAGATGTTTAAGTCCCCAATCAGCAAGTTTAGTATGACCTGAATTCATCATCTTGAGAATCATTTTTCCACCTAATCCCTTTGGTTTACATGTATTTTGAAATAATCCGTCTAACATACTAGCACTCCTTTAAACTATATTTCGTAAATAAAGTTATTTTTCAGACACCGAATACAGTTCTGAAAAAATATGTTCAATACTCTTATTTTTTTATCACTTTTTCTTGTCTTACATTGAATTATGCCTTCTTTACATTTCACTTGCAAATTCATTTAAAATCACAGCCTTAGATGTAAGCTCTTCAATAGTAGCAGTAACTTCTTCAAGACCAGATGTTTGATCTTCCAATAAACTATTAGAGCATTTAAATTTATCATGTATTTCATTTATCACTTTCATTTCCTCTTTTCTAATGTTAACTTTCTGACATACACTTTATTTTATATAACATTTATATGACATATATCTACTATACCTTGTTGGTTATTTCTTGTCTAAACTTCTAATAAAAAATAGCATACCAAAATATTTTTTAGGATATTTTTGACATGCATACAATAAACAGATTTCTAAGCATTAACCTGGATTTAAAATTTATACATTTAGTATCAGTTGAGTAGGCTTATATCCCTTAAGAATAATTTTAATCATCTTCTCCTTTATTAAAAAATTTATTTACTTGTTCTCTACTCATAAACAACCTCCCTTATATTTAAAAATTTCTATTTTTCTGCTAATGTCTTACCTAATTTTTTGCATTTTTCTAATCCATCATCATCTGGTTCTTCATTTATTATAAGGCTTTCTTCTACGAGATTTGCTCCGTACTCCTTCATCTGCTCTTCCCAGTTAGTCATCCAATCTCCACTACCCCAACCATATGAACCAAATAAGGCAATATCTTTATCTTTAATATCCTGTAAAATGGATTCTATGAATGGTTCCATCTCGTTTTCTTCAAGCTGTTCATCACCCATTGCCGGGCATCCAAAAACAACAACATCTGCACATGACACGTCTTCTAAACTTGCTTCGCTTACACCAACAAGTTTAACATCTGTATTTTCACTTTTGGCTCCTTTTTGTATTGCTTTTGCCATAGTCTCAGTATTTCCTGTACCACTCCAATAAATAATTGATATTTTTTTCATAACTTAATCCTCCTTATAATTGGTTTTATCTATTGACTATCATTATCAATAGATAAGCAATTTTTATCCGATGACTACTGCTTTTCCCTTCTCCGTAAGTTTCCACAAATCTATGCTTATATTGTCTTTGCCACTGCAGCAACTTTTTTTCTTTTTTGAATCGCAGCATCCACAATCACAACCTGATGAAGCATTCATATTATCTCGCTTTATATATCCAAGTCTTTCAAGCTGGGATATCATTTGTTCTACCATGCTTTCATCTATTCCAAGTTCCCTGGCCATAATTTTATTTGAATACAATCCTCCTTTTGAGAGTCTCTTCAAAATTTTCATAATCACAAAAATCATCCTTTCGTATTTCTTTTTAATGACATTGAATTTCATTCTCATTAAAAGCGTAATTTAAACAAATCCCATCAATCTTCCTACCTGATATACTATTACTGCACATATCCATCCAATTACACAAGTATACCCTACTGCTGCCCATGCCCATTTACTTGAATTTGTTTCACTTTTTACTGCTCCTATAGTTGCAACACATGGTACATATAAAAGACACATCACCATAAATGACATTGCGGTAAGCGGTGTAAAAGTATTTTGTATTGCATGGAAAAGATGTACTCCTTCGTCTACTCCATAAATTGTTCCAAAAGTACCAACAACAGCTTCTTTAGCTGCAAATCCTGTAATAAGTGCAACTCCTGCCTGCCATGTTCCAAAACCTGCTGGTTTAAATATAGGCGCTATTAGTGATCCTAATCTTCCTAATATAGTTTTGTCTTGTGCTGCACCTGCTGGTAAATTAGTGAGAATCCAAACAGCTATGCATACTCCTAAAATAATAGTTCCTGCTTTCTTTAAAAAGTGACTTGATTTTTCCCACATGTGAATTAAAATTCCTTTAAGAGTTGGTATACGATATGGAGGTAATTCCATAACAAAATATGAATTTTCACCTTTAAATACTTTTGAGCTGAAGAATTTTCCCATTAATATTGCAACTGCAATACCTAAAGCATAGAGTATAAATACAATAAGTCCACCTTCACTAAATATACCTACTGTTTTGTTTGCAAAGAATGCTCCAATAAATAATCCATAAATTTCAAGTCTTGCCGGACATGAAATGAAAGGACTTATTAAAATAGCTATCATTCTATCCTTCTTGTTTTCAAGAGTTCTTGCCGACATTATTCCTGCAACATTACAACCTGATCCAATTATAAGTGATACTGCTGTTTTACCGTGGAGCCCAACTGCATGCATAAGCCTGTCCATTACATAAGCAGCTCTTGCCATATATCCGCTGTCTTCCAGAAGGGATATCAAGAAAAACATTATCAAAATCATAGGCATAAATCCAAGTACTGAACCAACACCGCCAAAAATACCACCTTTAACAAAATCACCCAAAAGTGCAGGTGCCCCTATATGTCGAAGTCCAAAATCCACGCTAGCTCCAAGCTTACCTATCCCATCATTTACTAAATCCGCAAGCGGGCCATTACCAAGGCCTATTGAAATCTGATAAACTCCAAACATTATAAGTGCAAATATAGGTATTCCAAGCCATTTATTAGTAATTACTTTATCTATTTTATCCGAAACAGTTTCTTTAACAATTGTATTTTTCTTTACACTATCTTTAACAACATTGCTTATCTTTTCATACCTTTTGTCAATTATAAAAGCATCTGGCTCATAGCCAATAGATTTAGTAATTTTTTCTATACTATTTTGAACCTGTTTCTTTACTGCATTTGTTTTTACTTTCTGGCCCACATATTTATTTATATATTCATCATTTTCTATAAGCTTTAATGCTGTCCAAGAAGATGGATATTCAAGAGCTGCAGCTGCTTCTGAAAAAGCAACTTCTATTTTTCCTGTTTCTCTTTCTACTTCAGATCCATAATCAATTTTATATAAATTATGCTCTTTTAAATCTCCAAGCTTAACAGCTTCACTTATTAATTCTTTTATTCCCTGACCTTTAGTTGCTACTGTTGGAACTGCTGGTATCCCGATAGCGCTGGATAATTTTTTCGCATCGATTTGTATATCTTTATTTTTAGCTTCATCCATCATATTAAGTGCTAAAACTACTTTAGCTCCAGTTTCAAGAATCTGCATCGTAAGATATAAATTTCTTTCAAGATTACAGGAATCTACTACATTAATAACCACATCAGGTTTTTCTTTAAGTATAAAATCACGAGCTACAACTTCATCCTCTGAATATGCCCCTAAACTATACGTTCCTGGCAAATCAACTATTGTTATATCTCTACCTTGAAATTTTAATTTTCCCTCCTTTTTTTCAACTGTAACACCAGGCCAGTTCCCTACATGCTGTTTTGAACCTGTAAGTTCATTAAACAAACTAGTTTTACCACAGTTAGGATTGCCTGCTAAAGCAATAATCAAATTTTTATTCATCATCAATCCTCCAATATATTAACTTTAAACTTCTCTAACCATAACTTTTTGTGCCATCGAACGTCCAAGTACAAGCCTGGTTTCACCAAGTTTTACTACCAAATGCCCTATGTCATTATTCATTATTTTAATTACAGTTCCCTTACTAAGTCCCATTTCCATAAGCTTCTTGCACATAATTTCGCTGCCAACTACATCTTTTATTTCGGCACTTCTTCCCATTGAAACAGCATTCAATGGCATATTGCTTTCAATCATATGAATCACCTCCTAACAATTTTTTTATATTACCTCTACTAAAACATCTTTTGCTTCATTTTTTCTTAAACTTAAGCTGTATCCTCTAACCTGAAGTTCTATTGGATCACCCATGGGTGCTTTTCCTGCCACAACAATTTCAGTTCCTCTTACAATACCCATGTCCATAATTTTTTTTCTTACTTTACTTTCAGGTAATATTTGAACTACCTTAACTCTTGATTTAATCTTAACTTCATTAAGTCCTATACTATTGGCCATAATATCACTCTCCTAAAAATAATAAAGTTTTTATACAGTTTTTATCAATTGATACTGATAATCATAATCAACTATATTATATATATTAGTACTTACTTCTAAATATGTCAATAGCATATTTGCTTATATATTCTATTTGAAGTTAGTAAAAATTCACAATAAAATAAAGATGGCAGCTATAACATAGTGCCATCTTTTATAATTACAAATTTGTTTTTTCTATATAGTGACAATTAACATTAATATGATTTAAGAATAACAACAATCTTTCATAAAGTGGGTGAGCTTTATCACCATACTTTGCTTCTAGATTTTCTCCAATAGCTTGTACAGTTTTCTTGCCATCTATTTGTAGAAACACATAACTTGCATATTCATCCAGAGTAATTTTTTTGTATTCTGGAATTCTAAATTTAATTTTTCTAAAAAACTTTTGAATCTTATGATCTTGTTTTTCAAGTATAGTTACAATGTTGTCTTCATCTACCTCATATTCTAAATTATCACAGATTTTAAATATTATATTTAAGACCTCTTCGTTGTTATTCGGCATTTTTTTCCTTACTCTTCATTATAGGTATTATGGAAGCTATTATTAGAGCTGCTAATATTACATATCCCATTCCATTAGAAGCAGCAAATCCGCTTGGTTCACCTATTTTTATAACATTAGTTACTTGAAGTATTATACCAACAAGTCCTATTATGGAACCACCAGCAACAAGTCCAGATGATAAACTTACACCATTAGAAACTCTAGCTTCTTTTCGCTTTTCAGTTTTAGAAGTCTTTTCTACAAACAGACGAACAAATGCACCTATTAATATTATAGCATTTGTAGCTATTGGCAAATAGAATCCTATGGCAATTGTCATTACAGGAAGTTTTAATAAGAATAAAGCAAGTCCCATAACAATACCAACAATTATCATAACCCAAGGTAAACTACCTGACATTATACCTCCAGTTAATGTTGACATTAGATTAGCTTGAGGTAATGCAAATGGCACGTTATCACCAGTCATAGCAAGCTGGCTTGAAAGTAACATTATAACACCAATAACTACTGCAGCACCAACTATACCAGCTATAGCAAAGTATTTTTGCATTTCATTTTTGTCACCGCCAATTATGAATGTAACTTTTTGTGATTGACAGTAACCGCCAGCTGCAGATATAGCAGTAACTATAAATGTACCAAATAAAAGTAAAGATCTGTTATTTACAGGACTTTTCCATCCCATTGTAACAAATAATAATGTTACAATAACTATAGAAGCTATAGTCATACCGGATACAGGAAGATTTGAAGTTCCTATAGTACCAGTTAAACGACCAGAAACTATAACAAATAGCATTGACAACAACAGTGATAAAATAGAAGCTGTTATTGCCATTAATATATTACCACCAGATATCATGAAGCCGCCTATAAATCCTATTATTATACCGCCAAATAATATTAAGTTTTCAGCAGATGAACTTCCAGAACCATTTGAAGATTTAGCACCAACAGTTTCCTTTATAGAAGATGCTATAGTTGGTATAAGTCTTATAGCTCCTATAAAACCTCCAGAAAGCATCATGCCTGCTCCAATATATTTTACATAGCTGCCTGTTATATGCTTAACTTGCATGGCATTTAAAGCAACATGTGAATTATTCCATACAGTTGCACCGCCTTTTCCAAGAGAAACAAAATAACCTATTAAAGGCGTAGCAACAAAGTTGGATAATATAGAACCAGCAAACATAGTTAAAGAAACATCTATGCCAACTATAAATCCTATACCTAATAATAGAGGATTAGCTTCAACTTCAAATTTCCACTTGTAAAAGGACTCGTTTACATAGCTTATAACATTGTTAGCTACATTTAAGAATGAACTAGTAAAAACAGTTATAATGCCTCCTATTCCAAATCCTATTCCCATGTACTTCACTGATTCTTTGGCTCCTTCTGAAGCAACAAGTGTTTCAGATATAGCCATTGACTCAGGGTACATCAATTTACCATGTTCTTCAACTATTAAATAATTGTAAACAAGAGAAGCTACTCCTATACCGAATAAAACACCTCCTACACCAACAACAAAACCTTCCAAAAAAGAAACTTTTGAACCTATTAAAATTATTGCGGGTAAAACAAATATCATACCACTAGCGATGGATTCTCCACCACTTGACATACCTTGAACCAAATTTTTGCCAAGGATACCTTTCTGTTTAGCAAATATAGCTATAAATACAGAACCTATTATAGAACCAGGTATACCAGCAGCAACTGTAAGCCCTGATTTCATACCTGAATAGGCAGTAGATGCTGCAAATAGTGCAGCTAGAATAATACCGATTGTTAATACAGCAGCATTTCCACCAGATTTAGAGCCACTGGAGATGTAAGGAACGTAGTCTTTACCAGCTGCGCCACCATATGCATCTTTAGATAACTTTTTATTCATCATATGTACCTCCCTTTATATTTTACAATCATAATTATAGCATAATTGATGCTAAAAATGCACTTTTAAATTTTTATAAATAAAAAGACTTGTTTAGTGAACTACCGCCACCTATAGAGGTGGATGGCTTCGTGGTCAATGCTACTACTG
>DAIMMR010000109.1:0-10389 GCA_036720575.1 Clostridium sp. | reverse complement strand
CTTCCAACAAGGGGATACCAGCTTCAGGTGATATCATTATTGTCATCTCAGAGCATGTGGAGTGCGTAATAGGAATGCAAAGGAGAGATACTTAGAAATCCTGAGTTTTCAGCACTTTGCGCGATACACTACTTTCACAACAAATGGCGATGATTTTAAAAATAAGGTTTTGAAAAATAAAATCGATGTTTCCGTTGTATTGGACATGGAGTGTGTAGACAAGTTTATTCTATTCTCAAATTTAAATTAGAGTGTTCATACATGTCTATATTTAGCAGTGTGAAGCAAATTAAGACTGGGTAATGATGAGAGAATGTCGGTTTTGATGGCGTTCCCTTTTTATAATTATATAAGTAAGGTTAATGGTAATGAATTTATGAATGAGATTTTTAGTTATTATTCATATTCCGATATTTTCATAGAATCAGTTTGAATAGGGTTTATAACGTAAAGCTCAAATTCAAATTTACAAAGTCTTTTTCCGTTGTTTTTGATTTCGCATTGCTAGTTTTCCAGATCTAATTATTTCGTGCTTTTTCTTGATATTATACGGATATGCGCATATAATAAAGCTAACCTATCATGGAGGTTGGCAAAATGTTAGACTATATTTCTGTTCGGGATGCCGCAATTAAATGGGGTATTTCTGAACGTAGAATACAAAAGCTTTGTGAAGAAAAAAGGATAGATGGTGTTGTGCGTTTTGGCCGTTCATGGGCGATACCAAAGGATGCTCCAAAGCCTGCCGATGGTAGGTTGAAAGAAAATAGGAAAAATAGCACATTATCTTAAGATAATCTTAAGGATTTTATAAGATTAAACCCACAAAACCGTTTTCGATTCCTTGATATGATATTATGGGCTTTTGTGAAAGAAGGAGTTGAGCAGACTATGACAGAAAGTATTTTAGTGATGGATGATGAACATTCTATTGCAGACTTGATTGAAGTATATTTAAAAAACGAAAATTATAATGTGTTTAAGTTCTATAATGGGCGGGATGCTTTGCAGTGTGTTAAAAGCCAAAATATAGATTTAGCAATATTGGATGTTATGCTCCCCGATATAGACGGTTTTTCAATCTGTCAGCAAATCAGGGAAAAGCATAATTTTCCGATTATCATGCTTACAGCCAAAGAAGAAGAAATCGATAAGATTACTGGGCTGACATTAGGTGCTGACGACTATATCACCAAGCCGTTCCGTCCATTAGAACTAATTGCTCGTGTAAAGGCACAGCTCCGGAGATTTACCAAATATAATTTCTCAGAGCCAAAACAGGAAGAACATTTGATTGCCTTTTCCGGTTTAGTATTGGACATGGATACTCATGAATGTACGCTGAATGAGAAAAAGCTCTCTCTCACGCCTACGGAATTTTCTATTCTTTGGATCCTTTGTTCCAATCGAGGACGAGTGGTAAGCTCTGAAGAATTGTTTCACGAGGTATGGGGAGACAAGTACTTTAGCAACAGCAATAATACGGTAATGGTTCATATTCGGCATTTAAGAAAAAAAATGCACGACAACGCGGAACATCCTAAATATATCAAAACGGTATGGGGAGTTGGCTATAAAATTGAAAAGTAACAGAGATAAAAGAAGGAATGATTATACAAAATTAAAAAGGAAAGTTTTTTTTCGAATGCTCCTTATTGTTTTTGCCACGGCTGCAACTGTTATTTTCCTGCGTTTTGTAATTCAAGAAAACTTCAGTGTTGGAGATAGCATTGTACAATTTTTAAAGAATAAGTTTTATTTGAGTGACAGCGATGCTGTAATAATTTATCGGTATACATTTCTTTATAATAAGGACATTATTACACTTATTATGATTCTCATATTTTTAGTTATTTTGCTTAGATTTTCAATTTCTTGGTTTACTAAATATTTTGATGAAGTAAGTAGCGGAATGGATAAACTTGTTGAGGAATCCAATGGTGAAATTACATTATCACCGGAATTGGATTTTATGGAAAACAAGCTGAATCAGATTAAAAACAACTTGGAAAAGAAGAAGAAAGCTGCACTTGATGCCGAGCAGCGCAAAAATGATTTGGTCGTTTACTTGGCTCATGATATAAAGACACCTCTGACCTCCGTTATAGGATACTTAAATCTTCTGGATGAGGCTCCTGATATGCCACCTGAACAGAAGGCAAAATATGTCGGTATTACTTTGGAAAAAGCTTATCGACTAGAACAGCTTATCAATGAGTTTTTTGAGATCACAAGATTCAATCTTCAAACTATTGTTTTGAATAAAGAAAAAATCAATTTACTGTTCATGCTCCAGCAGATGGCAGATGAATTCTATCCAATGCTGACTCCACAGGGAAAGCAGGTATCTGTCAATGTACCTGACGGACTCACTCTGTGGGGAGATGCAGAAAAACTGGCTCGTGTGTTCAATAATATTTTGAAAAATGCCATTGCCTATAGCGATGAAAATAGCGTCATTGACATTTCTGCAGGGCAGCAGGATAAAAATATTGTTATAACTTTTACTAATCAGGGAAATCCAATCCCACAGGCAAAGCTTGATGTTATTTTTGAAAAATTTTATCGATTAGATTCTGCACGTTCTACAAACACTGGTGGAGCAGGGCTGGGTTTGGCCATCGCCAAGGAAATTGTTACAGCTCACGATGGGACAATCACTGTAGAAAGTAACACAAAAAATACTATATTTACAGTAAAACTTCCTTTGCTTTAAGAAAATCTTAAGAAATTCATAAGGTGAAATTCCAACATGGCTCCTTATTCTGTGTTTAAATAATAATATCACAGCATAAGGAGTTGATTTATTATGGCACGAAAAGTAAAAAAGAAAAAGTCTGGAATACGCGTATTTGTAGCATTTCTATTGATGCTTGTAATTGCTGCTTTTGTGTACAAAGGTATCATTACTTTAGGGAGTCACCATATCTCAAAAGAAGAATATGGCGATAGAACAACTACCGTTCCTCCGTCAGAGATAGAACCTGATCACTCTGTCTCCATATCTTCATCTTCTGACAAACTGAACAGTACTAATGCTATTCTGATCTGTTTAAAAGATCAAACCACTCTGATGCAAAAAAATAGCGAGGAAAAGATCTATCCTGCTTCATTGACTAAAATGATGACAGCTATTGTTGCTATAGAAAATTTGACAAATTTGCAGAAAGAAATACAACTTACCCACTATACCTTTAATGGTCTTTACAGTGCTAATGCTTCTATGGCCGGTTTCCAGCCAGGTGAGAAGGTAAGGGCTATTGACCTTTTATACGGGGTGATGCTTCCAAGTGGTGCGGAGGCTTGTATCGGGCTTGCGGATGAAATCGCTGGTTCGGAAAAGGACTTTGTGAAGATGATGAATCAAAAGGCAGCAGATCTTGGCATGGGTAATACCCATTTTGAAAATACGACTGGACTTCATGATGAAAACCACTACACAACAGTTAAAGATCTGTCTATTCTTCTTAGCTATGCTTTGCAAAATGATACTTTCCGAGAGGTATTTACATCGTCTCGTCATTCCACACAACCCACAAATAAGCACCCTGGAGGAATAACCTTTTACAATACAATGTTTGAAAAGCTCACCAATAAAAACATTATTGGTGGAGAAATTTTAGGAGGCAAAACTGGATATACCGATGAAGCTGGTCTATGTCTGGCGAGTCTCGCCAGCGTGGATAATCAAGAGTATATTTTTATTTCAGCGGGTGCAAAAGGAAGCTTATATTCGGAACAGTTTAATATTACCGATGCAATAGCTGTATATAGCAGCATAGGGAAAAAATAAGTACTTATAAGATTTTCTCAAGGGTTTGATAAGTTAAAAATCCGATATAGCCTGTTTAATTTCGGTAAGATAAAATTACTGAATCGGATCGCTCATATTTTTTATGATAGGAGGTTTTTAACATGAAAAGAAAACGAATTACATAAACGTTTCTTTAGCTGTCAATTCACAGAATGAGAGAAGATTTTACATGTACATTAATATAAAAAATAAAAAAATATAATATAAAAATAAAGGAGAACAATTATGAAAAGGAGAATTATAACAGTTTTAATAACAGGAGTAATTTGTATGTCAATGGTTGCGTGCAATCAACCTAAAGGTGTAAATTCAAAGCAAGCTGAAGATGAAACTAAAATAGATACTGTAAAAGAAGATATAAAAGATGTAGATGTAAAACTTGATGAAAACGGAATTCAATTTAATCTGCCCGGTAAATGGAAAGAGAACGAGGGGAAAAATATAGATATATATAGACCCTTACCGGAAGAAAATATAGCAGGACAGATAGAAATTAGCTATATACTTGATGAAACTATAGCTAGGGGATTCGCAATGAAAAAAGAAGCAGATAAAATTCCCAAAACAGATGAAGAAGCAATCCAAAAAGCTGTAGCAGAACTTCGGGAGTTATATAAAGAGTTTAAAGAATTATGCATCATAGTAACTATAGATACGAGCAAAACAGAAGGTAAGGTTCAAAAGGAATTATTCTCAAAATATGAAAATAAGGATTTAATAGAAAAAGTGGATAATTTCGAATTTTACTTATTATACAATAATAAGGCTGATGTCAATGGTTTATCAGAAAACTCTCAGAAAGCTTATGAAGAAGCCTATGGTGAAATTAAGAATTTTAAAAGTTTGATTACTACATATAAACCGGTATCAGAAACGGAAGCAGTAAGCAAAAATATAGTTAAATTTAAAACTAAAACGCTAGAAGGTAAGGAAATAGATAGTAGTATTTTTAAAGATAGTAAACTTACAATGATAAATGTATGGGGTACATTTTGCACACCCTGTATAGCAGAACTGTCTGACCTTCAAAAGCTTTCAGAGGAAGTTAAGAGCCAGAACGTTAATGTAATTGGCATTGTTTCAGATACACCCGATAAAGATAATGAAGAATTAGCAAAGGAAATCTTATCTAAAAAAGGGGTGACATATACTAATATTATCCCAGATGAAACTATTATAAATAATATATTAGAAAAGATAGCATTAGTTCCTACTACCTTATTTGTAGATAGTGAAGGAAATGTTGTTGGAGATTTAATTGTTGGTTCTAAAGGTACAGAAGAGTATAAGAAGGAAATTGTAGATAGGCTTAAAAATATAGAATAATAACATTTAAGAAGTAAAATGGGCTGTTGCAAAATAACACTAAACTATATTATATAGTACAGGTTTAGAAAACTTTACTATAAGATGTAGTGGGGGAGATGTATTTTGCAACAGCCGCATTATAAAAAAAGAGGAAGGGTGTGAAATTTGTGGATACAAGTAAGGTTAGTAAAAGTCAAGGATTCATAAAATATGGAGTTTTAATAATGAGTGTTTTTTTTATTTCTGTCGGAATATATAGAAATGAAGTAAAAATTGTATTACAGAAAGCAATAAACATATGTTTGGAGTGCATAGGGATTGGATAAAAGAAGAATAACACAAATTATTGCAGCTATAACAACAAATGCAAATATAAATGGTTTTTTAAAAGGTACTATTTATAAAGGAAATACTAAAAAAATATGTGTTCCTGGATTAAACTGTTACTCTTGCCCTGGAGCTATGGGGTCATGTCCTATAGGTTCTTTGCAGGCTGCTATAGGAACTGTAAAATATGACTTTTCATTCTATATAGTTGGACTAATGTCTTTATTTGGTGTTATTTTTGGAAGATTTATATGTGGATGGCTATGTCCATTTGGCCTTATTCAGGATCTATTACATAAAATACATTCTAAGAAGATAAAAGTAAATGAAAAAGTAAATAATGTACTTAAATATTTAAAATATGTTATATTAGCATTGTTTGTTATACTATTACCTATGTTTTTAGTAAATGAATTTGGAATAAGTCCTCCCTATTTTTGTGAATACATTTGTCCGGCGGGAACACTGGAAGGTGGCATACCATTAGTTTTAATGAATGCATCCTTAAGAGGAAGTTTGGGATATCTATTTGGATGGAAGATTATAGTACTAAGTAGTATTGTGGTAGCTTCAATATTTATATACAGGCCATTTTGCAGGTATCTTTGCCCATTAGGAGCATTTTACGCTTTATTTAATAAAATGAGCTTTTATAAATATGAAGTAGACAAAAATAAGTGTACAAATTGCGGCGCTTGTGTACATAAGTGCAAAATTAATATAGAAGTTTATAAAAACCCTAATAGTGCTGAATGTATCAGATGTGGGGAATGTGTAAAAATATGCCCTGCAAAAGCCATAAAAAAAGGATTTAATTTTAGAACTTCCTGCTCTGCACGGCATTCGAAGAAAGACGTAGGTGCATAAAAAACGGCCGCACAATTTCGAAGTTTGGCTGATTTCCACATCTTTTTCAAGTTACTAATTGTAAAAATATGCTTGGACTGTCTATGAAAAAATTATATTTCATATGGCAGTCCTATATATTACCCGAACTGCAACGCGGCTATGCCTGAATTGGAATTGCGCTTTACGGCGTTTAAGCACACTTGGTGCAAATACTAAATATTCATTGGATTTACAGCCTGTTTTGACCTTGAAGTCCAAAGCTGCTCTTGTCAGGATGATTGCCCAATGAGAGAGTGGGGGTTATAGACGGAGCTTTACCGAACAGATGGAAATGAGAATCGCCAGTATTTTCATTGTATATGCAGATTGATTCCCCTGCAACCTTCCTGCGAAAGCGAAAGTTTGAAAGAGGAGAAATTTTTACAAAATATAAGAACTTTATGGGCTACACATGTATAGATGGAGAAATGGTAATTGTTCCTGAGGAAGCAGATGTAGTTAGAAAAATATTTGAATTATATTTACAAGGATTATCATTTGGACAAATAAAAATGTACTTAGAATCAATGAATATAAAAACTGTAACTAGAAATGAACATTGGGATTCATCGACTATCCAGAAGATGCTAAAGAACGAAAAGTATAAGGGTGATAGCAGACTACAAAAGACCTATGTGGAAGATGTCATGACAGGGAAAAAGGTGAAAAATACTGGACAAGTGAGTAGTTACTATGTAAAAGATAGCCATCCAGCCATTATATCAGAAGGGATATTTGATAAAGTTCAGAAGGAAATGACTAGAAGATCAAGAGTAGTTTACAAAGAGGATGGTACAGTTGAGAAGACAGGTAAAAGATATACTAGCAAATATTTATTTGGAAACATATTAGAATGTTGGTATTGTGGGGCAGCCTATAGAAGAAGAGCTGAGAGAGGAAAGGTGGTTTGGAGATGTGGGACTAGGATGGAAAGTGGGAGAGATACGTGTGGTGATTCTCCTACATTGAATGAAGAGTGGATAAAGGAAATTTTAGCAAGAAATATTTGTGAAGATAGAATTTATGATGAAGAAATAGTTAGAAATAAAGTTGATAGAATTTCAGTTTTCAATAAACATATAGATAAGATTAGGATCTAATAATTATAAAGGTGAACATTGTAAATATGTTTTAGAATTAATATGATTAATACTGATGATGATTGATATAATAATTTAGTTTATTTAAATGATAATCGAGTTTAGCTTGAGAAAAGCAAAAGTATGATATAAAATTGAGATAACCATATAACCTTAAATATTTGTTACAAATATTTAGATAAATTTTATGTGTTTTATCACATAGATAATGTACTCTTTGCAAGGGGTAGTTTTAAAGGTTGCTATGGAAAAGAATATAATATAGCTTGTAGTTTGTAAAGTGCTTTAAAATTGAATTAGTTAAGGAAAAAATATGAAAACATTACTTATAGGAAATGGAATAAGCATATAGTTTGCTAAAAATGATATATCTAATAAAGTTTCCAATCCAGAATTTTATATCTAGGTATTTAAAATATATTGCAAACAAATTAGTGTTATTTAAAATAGCTAAGGCAACCTGCAAAAACGATGAATATACTTGCAATTAGAATTATAATGTAGCTTTCTAAAATACATTAAGATATTAGAATTTATTCATAAGTATTGGGAGTTTCTTTAAAAGTGGATGTCAATCCATTAATATATTTGTTAAAATCCTGATATTAAATTATAGAGTTTTAAGGATATTAATTTAAAAATATGGGAGCATTTTAAAACTTTAAATTAAGAAATTAAATAAGATAAAAGAGAGGGAATATTGAAAATGAATAAAGAAATGGTATCTACATTTTATGTCCAAGATAAAGTATTGGATTTTGATGATGCGAGGTTGGGGATCTAGATATGACTCAAACTCAGGAGTATATACCTATATTTGCAATGAACTTGGATTAAGCTTTTATAATTATTCCGAAAATAATAATTTTGATGATGTTTGTAGCATGGCATTAACTGAAATGGAAAGTATATTTGGCTCACTTGATAATATTCCAAAATTATTTGACTATATCTTGATAGATGAAAGCCAGGACTTTTCAGAAAGTTTCTTTAAACTTTGTGAAGTTGTAACTTACGAGTCTATTATTATGGCAGGAGACACATTTCAAACAATTGTTGGCGAAGTACCGGAGGTTATCAGTACTGATTATGTTTTAAATCGGTGCTATAGGACAGATAATAGAACCTTAATGTTTTCACATGCTGTTGGACTAGGTTTATTTGAAGATACAAAAATTAACTGGTTTAAGGATGAAGAATGGGAACTTTTTGGATATAGAATTTTAAAAAAAGAAAAGAAGGACGAAGTGAATCTACATCAATATACATTTACTAGAGAACCGATTCACCGTATAGAAACTAATTCTGTTGGTAATAAGAATAAATTTGCAGAAATTATAAATTCATTTAATGATTCATTAATGGATGATATAATTAAAGTTATAGACGAGATACGAACAAATAACTCCACTGTAGAAGCTCGAGATATCGGAATAATCTTTATCCAACCAAATAAATTCACATATAATTTTATAGATAGATTAAGTGTTGAAATTAATATAAAGTATAAATGGAACACTATAAAAGGTTATGAAACTAAAGATACAGAAGCAAATAGTCTATTTATAACTAATGATTATAATATAAAGGGGTTAGAATTTCCATTCATAATTTGCGTATTAACAAATAGGATAACTAACAATGTTAAGGCTAGAAATACACTATATATGGGAATGACTAGATCATTTATTAGTTCCATTTTAATTCTTAAAAATGAGGAATCCTTAGCTGAAACTTGGGAAAAAGGATTGGAGCAAATAAGTAGCACAAATTCATTAATAGTGGATGAGCCTGATTCTGATCATATTATTGGAGAAATAACTATTATTCAAAGTTTAGAAAGTGATAATAGAACTTTAGATAAAGTTTGTGATGAAATATTTGATAACTTATTTATTCCTATAAATAAACAAGCGAATTTAAAACAACAAGCAGTTATAGCATTGCTTGGTGATGATTGGACAGAAGAAAAAGTCTCAAATATTATTCAGATTAATTGGAAGATGATGACAGATGATTAATGAACAAGAAAGAATTTTTGCAGGATTTATTGATTATGATATGCAAAGAATATTAAAAAACAAAATTAATAATAAATTAGATGTTATAAAGTTGATTTTATATACGGTAAGGTATATTTTAATTGGACATGCAGATATGGATTATGGTCATGGAAGTTTTGAGATTTCTTCTCCTAAAAAAGATAGAAGAAGGATATACTTTTACCAACAATCTAAAGAATCGACGATTACTTACCCTTATAGAGTAAAACCAATTTCACAGCATGAATGGACAGTGAGCGATTCATTTGCAAGAGTTTCATTAGATTCAAAAACAATATCAATATTACTATCAATTTTTAATGAGATAAGTGATGATATGACTTATAATTTAGAAGATCTAAACTATAAAGTAAACGATAGTTTAATAAATTTTGACAGTCTAGAAAGTAAGCATGATATTTCAATAGTTACATATCATTTACTGGCTAGAGATTATGGGTACATTAGGTATGATTATTGTGATTCACAAGGATATTTAGAAGAAAAGCCCCATGTTCATCCACGAAAACATTTGGACTTCAACTACAATGATTTGTCTATTTTCAAGATAGGTTTACATGAAAACAAAAATATAGTGCTAAAGGAATTAATTGATCCAAACGCCGATTGCTTATATTTAAGTAACTTTGAAGATTTTAAGTAAAATATATTATCAGAAATACTAAAAAAGACCTTAAATTTAAATATGATATTAATAATAGGGTAAAGTATATCTATGCTTTGGTTTATAGTAAATATTGATGTTAGCAATAATAATATAGAAATTTTAGAGAAATGATTAATGAATCTAATTGACTAGTTCCATTTCTATATTTAAAACATTAGAAATATACACTGCCACCAAGGGGCTACTATCTCTTAGCGACATCATTATTGACCTCTCAACCCA
>DAIMMR010000108.1:0-10445 GCA_036720575.1 Clostridium sp. | reverse complement strand
TGGCAAAATACGCATAAAAGATGCAGACTGCCCTGATAAAATTTGTGTAAAAACCGGGTGGATATCTGAACCAGGTCAAAGTATTATATGTCTTCCCCATAAATTAATAATTAAAATAGAGGGGAATAATTCTAAATATGATGATATATCCAGTTAAAATTATATTTAAAATCAAGGTGTGATTAATGAATAAAACAAGAAAAATGGTTTTTTTAAGCTTTCTAACAGGCATAGCTCTAGTCATCTACATAATAGAAGCTCAAGTTCCAGTTTTATTTCCCGGAATAAAGTTAGGACTTGCAAATACAATTTCCCTAGCTGCACTTATACTTATAGGATGGAAAGAAGCCTTACTAATTATGTTTTTAAGAACGCTTCTAGGATCTATGTTCGGTGGAACAATGTCTACCTTTATGTTCAGCATAGCTGGAGGAATTTTAAGTAACATTGTTATGATTCTTCTATACAAATATTTTAAAAATTCCTTAAGTCTATGGACTATAAGCATATGCGGGGCAATATTTCACAATATAGGTCAACTTTTAGTAGCTTCTATAGTAATTCAAGACTTTAGAATATACATATATCTACCGGTGCTTTTAATCTCTGCTATAGTCACAGGATACTTTATAGGTTGGTGCGTAAAATTTCTAACTAATAACTTATATAAAATTCCTATGTTTAAAGAATTAAAAAATAAATAACTCCACCATAGATATAAAAATGGAGCTACTGCAATAACAATTTTTTAGATTGCTTTGAACAATCCCTTTTATAGATAAATCTGCTTAAAAGTTGAGAATTGACAATGGACAGTTGACATTTGAAGGAGGATTTTTCTTTGAAAAATCTTAAATCTAAAATATTAGTGTAAGAAAATCATCCATAACTTTCCACTATCAATTGTCAACTGTTTAAAAACATGTATATGTGTTAAAAGGGCTGACACACTAATTAATTAGTGTGTCAGCCCCATTTTTTAGTTCAATTATAATATTTATATATCATTGTCTAAACTTAAAGCACACGAAAGAAAATTGACTAGCTAATTTCCTAGTTATTTCCTTAAATATGTCCAAGTTCTATTATGACTATAATTATGAATTTGCAGCAGCTTCACTCTTGCTCTGCTGTTGTAAGTCCGTACCACTTACAATAGCCTTAATAGCTCCTGTAGGACATTTAGCAAGACAGGTAGCTTCACTGCATGAAGCACAAATGCTTTGATCTACTACTGCCAGATTGTTCTCTACCTTAATGGCATCATTTGGACAATTTTTAGCACACAATCCACATCCAAGACATCCTACACTGCATGCCTTACGTACAGCTCCACCTTTGTTTTTAGAATTACAATTAACCATTACTTTAGAACCTACAGGTCTAAATCCAAGTACCTGTTTTGGACACGCCTCTACACAAGTACCACAACCTGTACATATATCTGTATCAATTATTGGAAGTCCATTTGAACCCATTGCCATAGCTCCAAAAGGACAGCTCTTTACACATGTCCCAAATCCCAGGCATCCATATTTACAAGCTTTAGGTCCACCTTCAAGTAAATTTGCAGCTACACAATCATGTATACCTTCATATTCAAAATTTTTAACTGCCTTTGTACAATCTCCACCACATCTTACATGTGCGACTCTAGGTTCAATAGGTGGAGCAGATTTACCCGTTAACTTTGCCACCTGTTCTGCAACTGCTGCCTTTCCAGGCACGCAAAGATTTGGTGGCACACTCTCATCTAAAACAACAGCTTCTGCATAAGCTTTACATCCTGCAAATCCACATCCTCCACATTGTCCTTTTGGGAGTACATCTTCTACTAATTCTACAAGTGGATTAGCTTCCATTGCAAATCTTTTATTTACATAGGCTAAAATAAGTCCAAATATAAGACCTATAACAGTCATTACAACTAAAATCATAATTACGGTATTCATTTTATTAGCTCCTTTCTATATAGAAATCATACCTGAAAAACCAAGGAAAGCTAGGGCTAACATTCCTGCTAAAATAAAAGCTACTCCAAGACCCTCTAACGGTTTAGGTACATCTGCTAATCTCAATTTTTCTCTAAGGCTTGCCATCAAAATTATAGCCATGGCAAATCCTAGCCCGGATCCTATCGCATTAACAACACTCTGTAAAAAATTAAAGTTAGAATCAGCATTTAGTATAGGTACAGCAAGTACGATACAGTTTGTAGCTATTAAAAGAAGGTATATGCCCCACATATTATATAGTGCTGGTGCTTGCTTTTTAATAACAGTCTCCAAAAGTTGTACAAAACTGGCAATAAGAAGTACAAAAACTACTGTCTTCAAGAAAGTTAAATTAAAAGGTATAAGTACAAAATGATATACTACCCAGGCCAATATTGAACTCATAGTAATAACAGAAGTAACCGCCATACCCATACCTACAGAGGCACTTAAATTTTTAGAAACTCCAAAGAATATACAAAGTCCCAAAAATCTTGTCAAAACATAGTTATTTACAACTACTGCACTTATAAAAAGAGTAAAATAAGCTGCCATTATGCTTCACCTCCATTTGCTTTTTCTAATTGTTTCATTTTAATTTTCTCCATATGTTGGTTATAAACTTTTACTACAGCAACCAAATATCCTATGAGTATGAACCCTCCAGGTGGAAGTATCATAATCAAAGCTGGATTATATGAAGCCCCAAACACCTGAAGACCAAATATAGTTCCAGATCCAAATAATTCACGTATCATTCCTATTATAACAAGTGCTAAGGTAAATCCACATCCCATTCCAAGACCATCAAAGAAAGAAGGCACTACAGGATTTTTAGATGCAAATGTCTCTGCACGTGCAAGTATTATAGCAAATACAACTACCAATGATAAATAAATTCCCAGTTGCTTATATAATAGAGGTGCATAAGCCTGCATAACAAGCTCAACTACTGTAACTATAGTTGCTATACAAGTGATATATACAGGTACACGTACCTTAGGATTTACAAAATCCTTAATTATAGAAACTACAGTATTATTACAAGTTATAACAAATAGCACACAAATCCCCATAGTAAATCCGTTTATAGCTGTACTTGTAGTTGCCAGTGCTGGACACAAACTAAGTGCAAGTACGAATATGGGGTTTTCTGAAATCAATCCTTTTTTAAATATATTCCACAAATTCTTCATAATTACTTACCTCCCGTAAACGTAGTAACTTGCACAACAGCTTCTTTAACTCCTTTAGTTACAGCTTTTGACGTAATTGTAGCTCCTGTCATGGCTTGAATGTTTTTAGTGTTAGACTTATCTTTTACAACCGTTAAAGCATCTGCCTTTTTATCCTTAAACTGTCCCCTAAAAGAATCCTTTGAAGCATTTGCTCCAAGTCCCGGAGTTTCATTATGAGATACAATACTGAAATCTATTACTTTTCCATCTGGAGTAACAGCTACCAATAGCTCTATAGCTCCACCGTAACCTTTACTCTCTGCAGGTACAACATATGCAATGGTCTTGTTTCCCTTTTGAGCTGCATACCAATCCTTTTTACCATTTACTTTACTAAATTTATCAGCATCATTGACTAAAACTCTCATGGTATCATTTTGTATTTGAACCTGTTTTCGTGCTGCCACTGGTGATGTTACATAATAAACCGCGGCTATTATAATTCCAGATATAAAACACGTAATGGTTAAGTTCTTAGTAATTGCAAAAATACTATTTTGATCTTTATCTTTAGCCATTAAAGCTTACCTCCTTGTCCCAAATTTAACTGGCTGCGTAAACTTATCTATTAGAGGAGTAACTGCATTCATAAGTAATATTGAATAACATACGCCTTCTGGATAACCACCTTTTAATCTTATAAGCGATGTTAGTGCACCTGCACCTAATGCAAAAATAACCTGTCCTTTAATAGTCATAGGAATTGTTACCATATCAGTAGCCATGAAGAAAGCACCTATTACAAGTCCACCTGCCATCATATGAAATACAGGATCTCCTGTAAAAAGTCCCGTAGTTCCTCCAAAAGCCCAAGTAAGTATTCCTACAGTACCAATCATTACTACTGGAATCTGCCAGTTAATATATTTTTTATATATGAGATAAAGTCCACCTAAAACAAGTAATATTGTAGAAGTTTCTCCTATACTTCCATTTCTAGTACCTAAGAACATTGCCTTGTAAAGTGCACCCTGACCTCCAAAAGTTTCAACTAATTTTGAATAACCTTGAAGCTTTAAAATTCCAAGAGGAGTTGCTGTTGTTACAGCATCTACACCACTGGCACTTAATTTTGACCATGTTGTCATTGCTACAGGCCAGCAAACCATTAGCGAAGCTCTTCCAATATGAGCTGGATTAAATATGTTCTGACCAAGTCCTCCCATAGAATGTTTAGCTATTGCTATTGCTATAAAAGATCCTATAGCTACCATATAAAGTGGAATATCAGGAGGTAAACACATAGAAAGTAAAAGTCCTGTTAAAAAAGCACTTCCATCTGTAATAGTTATAGGTTTATTTCTAACTTTTTCTACAAAATACTCCGTAACTACAGCAGCTATAATTCCTGTTATAATTACTTCTAAAGCATGAATGCCAAAATTAAACACACCAAAAACCGCAGCTGGAGTTAGTGCTAAACAGACACTCCACATTATCTTAGAAACAGATTCATCACAACGAACATGAGGTGATGACGAAATAGTAAAAATATTTTTCTTTATCTGTGCTTCCGCCATTTTATTATCACTCCTTTATTATTTTAAGACCTCTTCTTTATTCTTTGCCTCTTCTTTTGCTTTGGCTTTATCTGCTTTAGCTTTTTCTCTTGCTTGTGCAGCTTTATTTTCTGACTTTAAATATCTAATATACTGTACAATTTTTCGTTTAGCAGGACATGTGTATACACAACTACCACATTCTACACAATCAAAAAGATTATAATCTTCCTTAGCTTCTTTATATAAACCGTTTTGTCCAAGAATACTCAACATACTTGGATTCAAGTGCATAGGACAGGCTTTTAGACATCTGCCGCATCTAATGCAAAAAGATTCTTTTCCATCATTTACATCATTTTTAGTTAAACCAAGTATTCCTGATGAACCCTTCATTATTGGAATATCTAAATTTGATTGGGCAAATCCCATCATAGGTCCACCTGAAATTATTTTAACTGGTTCCTCCTTAAATCCTCCACAAAAATCAATGGCATCTTTAAATGTAGTTCCAATTCTGACTAATATATTTTTAGGCTCTTTAATAGCACTTCCACTTATAGTTGTAACCCTCTGTATAAGCGGAATTCCTCTCTCCACTGCATCACTTATTGCTATACATGTACCTACATTTTGAACAACCGCACCTACATCTGCAGGCAATCCACCTGATGGGACTTCTCTACCTGTCAAAACATTTATAAGCATTTTTTCAGCACCCTGAGGATACTTGGTAGGAAGGCCTACTACTTGCACTTTTGTACCTTCAAAAGCTTTTTTCATAGCTTCTATAGCATCTGGTTTATTATCTTCAATACCTACAAATGCCTTTTCCACATTGAGAATTTTCATAATTATTTGAACTCCAGCAACTACCTTGTCTGAATTTTCCAACATTGACCTATAATCTGCAGTTAAATAAGGTTCACACTCAGCACCATTTAAAATAAAAACATCTACTTTTTTATCCGGTGGTGGTGCAAGCTTAACATGAACAGGAAAAGTTGCGCCTCCCATTCCTACAATGCCTGCCTCTCTTATTATTCCAAGCATTTCTTTTACACTTAGCTCTTTCCAATTACGTGAAGTTGGTATTCCTTCTACCCACTCATCTTTTCCATCTTTTTCAATAACTATAGCTTGACATTTTCCAAAACCAGGATGTGGGTAATCTCCTATATCTACGACCTTTCCAGAAGTAGATGCATATATATTGGCTGAAACAAAAGCGTCACTCTTCGCAATAAGTTGTCCCTTTTTTACCTCATCTCCTTTTTGTACTACAGGAGATGTAGGAGCACCTATATGCTGTCTAACGGGAATAAACACCTTGTCTGGTATAGGTGCTATTTCTATAGGCTTATTAGCTGTGTACTTTTTGCTATCATCCGGGTGTACTCCACCTCGAAAACTTTTTAACACTCTTAAACACCTCTTTCAATAATTTTTACAGCAGATATAATAAACAAAACTGCAAAATAAATATAAACATAATTTTTATACTAGATTATGGAGTACTCCATAATCCATTATAAAATTACATACAATAAAAAATAATCTAAAACTACAATCTATTTTTAATATAATTTGATTTTTTAAATATACTTGTACACCTACTAATCAATATAAAATTTTTTTAATTACTGGCTTTGATTTTTCCTTTTTTGCTGTATGCCTGTCAAATATTTTCACATATATTAGTGCTAACATAAAAAATATTACTCCACCGCCTATCTGAAAACTTCTTAAATTATATTCTAGTTTTCCACTTATCCATGTCCCTACTAATACACCTAAAAAAGCTGCAATAAGGGGAAATATATATACTATAAAAGCAGCTGTTAACATATGGGGATCCTCTATTTCAAAAACAACATGTTCACCAGGTTTTGCTCCAACAGGATTTTTTGCATCTACAACTATAGCATTATCACCAGCACAAGCACCACAGCTTTTACAGTCTTCGTGTCTACTAGCTCTTACTTTTGCAATACTTTCGCTTGTTTCAATTACAATACCCTCCGATTCTCTTTTCATATAATACATCTCCCTATAATTTGTTAGCGTTTTCACGGGGTTTAAATCTAAATTATTATATTTTATATTATACCACAAATTTATAATTTTTTCTTCTGTATTATAATTTTTTTTTATCTGTATCGATATCGAACAGTATTACCTTCAATGCAACTATTATGTGTTATACCATTTTTCTAATCTTGTATACATATTTTTTATCTAAATAAGCACATTAAAATATTCTAACTATATTTATCTTACTTTTAATTATACATGTGAAAAATTTAATTAAAATAATATAATAAAAATTGTTGACATAAAAAATTAACAATTTTTGTTGTATTTATGCTTAATTTTTTACTTTATACTTAAAACAAAGTACTTTTTTTTATATAATATTTAATATATGTAATAATTATGCATAATTATTACATATCAATTTTACTGACTTAATGTATGCTAAAAGAATAACTATTACGCTAACTATTGATTTCAAGCGGTTTTATGAAAATACCTTTTTCAAAATTGCATAAAAACTTGTTTATTTACATATCAAAATATGATTTAATAAATATATTAGATTTCAAAATTAGGAGATGATAATAGATATGAACATTTCTGAGAAAACTTTTTTAGAAAATGTATGTAAATATTGTATTAATACATATACTATTTCAAATAATGGTCCTTTAATAGCTTCCCTTATATGCCAAATTTGCAAACATGAAGATATGGATGTTCCTGCTATGCAAGGCATATTGCGTATCTACATAAATGAAAACTACAGTAAAAGTTTTGCCCATTGTTTTAATATATACCGAGGTGTTATTGTGGATGCTTCACTATATCAATATGCACTTGTAAATAAACCTATAGAAAATCTTTTTCCAGTTTATATAGTAAATACTACTCCACCTCATATAGAATATACAATATACAATGAAGTTAAAAAAGATTCCCAAATTAAATTTAGCAATAAGTTTCTGGAAAATGCTTTAAAAAGTATAAAAGAAAACGATCCTTATCCCGTAAAAAGATTCACTTTACTAGAAGACTCCAAAAAAGAAGAACTTTTTTTCTGCCGTTAATATATGTACATATACTTCAATGAGGTTTCCAAACAAAAAATCAACTTATTCTCCGGATATTTTTTACAACCTTCAGCTCGTTAAATATTTTGATAAGTCTTAGTGAAGTATTTTAGAAAATCTTAGAAGATTATATATGTCTGAGGTACGAGTTTATATAAGCTTCTTTAGATTTTCTAAATACTGAACTTTAGACTTATAAACAGAGTTCTTGGCATTAGGTTGAGTTTTAACTCCACCTAATGCTTAGAAATCGTTATCCAGGCGCGTAGCAGTGCTTATCCCCCCACTTTGATAGAAGATGGGGATGTTAGCAATGGTAGCGATCGGATAAAAAGTTTTTAGTGTGATGATTTTTGTTAGTATATGGCTGGTATAAGTAAACTTTCTACTTAGAAACCCTATAAAATTTCTAATTAAAAAGTCCATTTCATAAATTTTTTCACTTTTATGCTATTGGAAGCCCGAAGGGACGTACTATATATCTTTTTATCCCCTTCATATATACAAAGCATTCCTATTCTATCACCCTTGTTAATTGAATATTTTATTCTTTGAGGTTTTATAATTTTAACACTACACTTGAATCCATTTTTTATAGGCACTATAACATCATCTTCACACTCTAACTTTAAATCTTTTTTGTTTACTCTTAGTTCCAGAGCTTTATCTCCTTTAGAAAATAACTTGTTAAATTTAAAATTTTTATCAACATATTTATATATTTTTTCCGTTTCTTCCCACCTTCTAGGACAATTCAAAACTACTATTATAACATCATTTCCTTGAACTTTTGTAGATGTAACTAAACATTTTCCTGCCTTACCAGTATAACCTGTCTTAACTCCATTTGCATCTGGAATTTTCCAAAGAATTTTATTGATATTGTGATAGCTCCTTGTAAATCCATTTTGGGATCCATCCACATCTTTTGAACTAACAATTTTATTAAATAATGCATTGTTTTTAGCTATAGATGTAAGTACTGCAAGATCATAAGCTGTGGAATAATGTTCTTCTTTGTCGAGTCCATGAGGCGTTTTAAAATGAGTATTTATTACTCCTATTTCGCTAGCATACTCATTCATAAGTTTTACAAACTCTTCTACACTTCCACTTACACCTTCTGAAATAGCTATAGCCGCATCATTTCCTGACCTCAACATAAGTCCATATAAAAGTTCCTTTAAAGTTATATTTTCTCCTTTTTTATAACCTACCACAGACCCCCTTATACCTGATGATCTAGATGATATTTGTACTTTTTCATCTAATTTTCCATATTTTATTGCAACTAGTACTGTCATTATCTTAGTTGTACTTGCCATCGGTACTAATTCAGAAGCATTTTTTTGATACATAACTACTTTCGATCTACTATCCATAGCTATGGCACAGCGTGCATTTATATTAGGTTCTCGAAAAGATGAATTTTTATCATCTGCAAACGCAGTATAGCTGCAAATATTAAAAATTATAAATGTTATTACTATATATGATAAACTCTTTTTTAATTTCATAATTTCTATAGTTTATCTCCTTCCTCTCAATAGATTATTAAGTATTTTTCCCCAAAGCAAATATATTACTAGTAAAACTCATTCTAAATTAGTATATAATTCACTATTAAGGTAATAATTATTACTAATGAAACCTTTTAAATGGGGGGATTTAAATATTGATTAAATTACTTATTTTATTTATCTTAATATTATTTGTTTTGGTATTTATTCCTATACCTCTTAAAATAAAAATAAACTATATCAATAAAACCTTCTCACTAAAAATCTATAATTTAAATGTTATAGATAAAATTAATTTAAAAGATAATAAACCCTCTCTTGGAGGAAAGAAAAAGTCCTCATCCCTCATAAATAATTTCAAAGTAAATTTGAGGTCCCTTAAAAAATTAAAATTTAAACCCCATATAAAAATTAAGGTAAAACTCGTTTATGGGTTAGATGATGCAGCCTATACTGCCATAACTTATGGGCTTATACCAACATTAAGCACTTTCATATTTGCTATAATTAAAAATATTTTTGTAGTGAAGAAAAAGGAAATACATGTAAAACCTGTTTTTAATAGTTTTTATTTTAATTTAGAAATATCAAGTATAATTTACATTAGTTTAGCTAAAATTATTTATATGTATATAAAACTATTTAAGCACAGCTAAAAGTGTAAAAAGATATACTCTATATACGTGTAACTTCAAGCTTTTCAATATTTAAACCACGTACAATTATCAATGGATCTTACTTAGTGGAAGTTTTGTTTCTCCCACTAAGTTTAGATGAATTATCTAGGGGCGTAGCTACTGTTATGCACAGCATAAGAACTCTAAATCTCTGAAGCTCAAGAGTTCTAATATCTCCCACTTTGATAGAAGTAGGAGTGTTACAGTAGGTAGCCATCAGATAAAAATATCTGTAGTATAAGTTAACTTTCAATCTGGAAACACTGTACTTATAGATTTTCTAACTTAAAAATCAACTTATACACAGGCATATTTTTAAGTTAAGAATGAATAATTAAGAATGAATAGTAAAGGAGGAATTTTTATGGATAATCATCCTATAGAAAATTTATTAAAAAGCACTATGG
>DAIMMR010000107.1:0-10451 GCA_036720575.1 Clostridium sp. | reverse complement strand
TAAGTAAATATTATAGCACTTATTTTTAAGTATTTTCATATTACTTATTGAAGTTCACATAGGTATCCTATAGATGCTCCATTTCTTTAAGCCTTATATATAGTTAAAATAAATTCTTCTCCTGATTCCTGTAAAACCGGTTCCCTGGCACCAATGTCTTTCATCGTTTTAATTATCATAGGGATTCCCCTACCCAACTGATCTATGTATCTCATATTTTCCATATATTTTACTAAAAATGGATTTCTTGCATAGGATACTCCTATTTTCATTTTTTCAATGGTAACAGTATTAGGTAATTTCCCTGGACTATGAAATTCAATACGATCATCAAACATAAAAATTCTTATTTTAGATCCCAAAATACTATAATTTCTATGGACAAGAGAATTTACAATAGCTTCTCTAAGTACCAACGCAGGATATTCTTCTTTTTCCTGCCTCTTTAGTTGATTAATGGTTGATGGATTTTTTATATTATTTTTTAGTATAACTAACATTTGATCTGCTATATCTTGCAATCTTCCGCACACTACTTTTTTATCTATAAGATCACCTGTTATTTCATTTCCATTAAAATGTGCAAAACTAATGCCATTTTGAGGTATTACATTATCAATGTTTTTTCCAAATATAAGCAATCCTCCTACGGAGCATGTTACATTTCCATCTATTTGCTTTAATATATCTGCATTGATCAATATTCTCTCTATGCTCTTCTTATCTTCTTCATACAAGTCAAAAGTATTATATTTAAAGAAATAATCTCGTATTATGTCTAAATTCAAGTCTTTTATAGAGGTGTTATTAACTGGCGATATGTCAAAGTGAATACTTCCATTAGCTTCAAATAGTCTCATTAATCCTTCCCTTGAAGCTATCCTTTTTGTAGTGCCTACTCTTATATAATATTTATGATCAACAGTATAATATGGCTTGTTTAATCCTTTAGGAATAGTAACTGCTGCTACTTTTAAGCCATCTAATTTTATTGTTTCGTAAATAGGAATTACATTAGGAATACAATTATTTCTACATACATTCATAACTTTTTCTTCTATACTTTTATCACTCACACCTTTTATTGATCCATCATCAGATACACCTATAAGTATTGTCCCGCCTTCACTATTTGCAAAAGCCACAATTTCTTCTGCTAAATCCTTTGCTTTTATTGCCTCTTCTTTAAATTCTATATATGAATTTTCTCCATTTTCAATAATACTCAATAACTTCAATTTATCCATAGAATTCCATCCTTAATTTAAATATAGTAACTACGTATTATTATATCATATTTAACCAATTTCACTTACCTTCAAAATGTTCTTTTAATTTTTCAATTTTATTTTTTCATATCTTCAAACTTTCCATATCCAACATTTGTTTTAGCTCCTATACCTAAATCAAGCAAAATTTGTTTAAACAAATTCAATTTTTGACTTTTTGTAAGAAGTTCACTACTCTTTAAATCAAATTGAAATTTTCAAACAACTTCAGGCATAATTTTCTCTTCCCTCTTGCTTATAGTGCAGTTTTCTGATTTCATCTATACTCACTTTAAATGCACCTCCAATTTCCTTTTTATCTGATGGCTACCTACTGTAAGGATATAACAGTAGCTATGCCCCTAGATAATTCATCTAAACTTAGTGGAACAATCAAAACTCTAAAGAGAAAGCAATTATCACCAAATCAAAGATTTGGGATATCTGCTTGCACTCTGTGAAAGCGATTCACTTTAAATCAAAGATTTAAGTTCTCTGCTTTTCCCACTAAGTAAGATTCATTGATATTCCTCATATTTCTTTTCTAACTCTGGATCTTCAATTAAAAATAAGTATTCTAAAAAGTACAATAGAAAAAACTCAAACTTTTTGGAACATGAAAACTAGCCTAATATTAACATGTTAAGCTAGTTTTACTTTAGAATTTTTCTAATCCATTTAGGCATATTTTTACTTTGCCATTTAATAGTTCCATTAACCAAATACGCTATTTCTTCATTTTATTATGTATTTATTCTTTCTTCATTTTTATTTTTTTCATAGTAAACGGATTTATATATTGATGTCTTTCCAGCACCATTAACACCAGCAAATGTGGTATATGTAGCCATTTTTACTCACCTATTACTCTTTTTTGTTCTTTTTGCAACACCAGATTAGATAGTGTTATATAAAAATCCTGCTCTTCTTTCATTTTTGCATTTTTAAATAATTCTTTTAGGTCCCAATACGAATATTTTAAGAATTGTTCATATAAGTTATTTTGTTTATTTGTTTTCTCCATATTAATTCCTCCAACAAATAATACTTTTATTATATTATAGCCTAATACATCACTTATATAAATAATTTTCTGCAGGTGTACATCTCATGTTAAGGTTCAACAAAAATTTTAATTTCAACTATGCTTTTGTATTTTAATTTAAATACATCTCATGTTAACGTTCAACCACAGTAAAATAGCCATTCTTTATTTTCATTTACATCTCTCCTAACAGTTACATAAACAAATTTGCCTCATCTGGCGTTTCCCCTATGAATATTTCCTGATTGAACCTGCCATCTCTTATATATTTCTCTCCATCTGATATGTAATATATATCGCCCAGCATATCACTGTATTCTGTAGGAATTTCTTTTACCTTATATATAAAATAATCTAAATTTGGGGTTATTTTTGATAATTTTACTTTTTTCTCTGCATACCCCATATTCTTATCCATTAGAACATCTTTATATTCTTTCCAAACATCATCGCCACGTATAACGTCATTGTTTCTCAGCTTTATTTTTCTAGAAATAAATACAGTATATTTGTTTTGATCTTCATCTATGAGCTTCATATAGTCCTGTACAGATTTAAAATTCATGGAGTCCATTTTTTTAGTAAATGCTTCATATCCATGGTCATTGCTTTCCTGTTTTTTTAGCTTGATTTTTTCTATGACTTTTTCATAGTACTTTTCAAAATCCTTTTCCTCTAAAAGTTTTTGAATTTCACTTTGAATTAAAGTAAGTTCCTTTTCCCTTCTCACGTCACCTTTGTAGATAACCCTGCAGTCATCTATTTTAAAAAATTTCACCCTTCCTTTTTTCAAGCAGGACCTGTTTACCCTTCCCATAAATTGTTCTTCTGCATCTAAAATGGATATGTTTTTGTAACCCAAATCCATATCTATATCAATTCCTGCTTCTACTATCTGGGTAGCTATTAAAATAATCTTCTTTTCTTTATCTCTTGCCATTTCTACAATTTTTCCCCTATCAATTTTATTATCATCGGCAGTCATAATTTTAACTTCATGCCCATACTTGTTTTCAAAATTTTTATTCATATAATCAAAGAATCTGTCAGCTCTCTTTTTGAATATGAATTCAATAAGTATTTTCCCATTATCTCTACTTTCAGCTTGTATATTACGGGCAAGCTTTTCAAACTGTTCTTCTTCATCACCTAAATCTAGCATTTCAAATTTTACCCTGCTCTTAAAATATGGATTTTTGAAATATTTGTTTCTGTCCTCTATCAAATATATAAAATCATTGCTATTTCCCTCCACTAGCTTATTTAATCTGGGAAGGGTGGCTGACATTATTATGACTTTTATATTTAAAAGTTCCGAGTATGAATCCAGAAAATTGATTATTTCCTTCCATATTTCATTTTTATAACTTTGTATTTCATCTAATATTATTATGGAATTACAAAGATTTATAAAGGGAAAAATCTCTTTCCGACTTGTGCCAAACAGAAAATTAAAAAGGTTAACATGAGTGGTTATAACAAAGGGATAATTTATGAAAATCCTATTCAAAAGTGACTTTTCATAGTCAATTTTCCTGCTGGAATCTACATCGGATTCACCTTCGTAGTCTCTATCCACTGTTTTTATAGGAGTTATTGAATTTATCACAGATATACTTTCTCTTATTTTACTGTCATTTTTAAATATTTTTATAAACTCATTTTCAGTCTGCTCAACTAAAGTGTTAAATGGAAATACATAAAAGAGTTTATTTATTTTCTCATTGGAATTTAACATATGCCTTGCCAAATTTATGGAAGTTATAGTTTTACCAGCTCCTGTTGGTGCTTCAAGGTAATATATGTTCTTATTTCTGTTTTTTAAATAATTTTTTTCACTTTCAAGGGTTATTTCGGATCTCAATTGATTTATATTACTGTACTTTCCATCTATCACCGGATTTTTTTCATAACTTCTTATGCTCTTTAAAATATTATAGTTTTCTACATCTCTACTAAATCTTTTTTTAAGTTTATCATTTATAATTCCAATATCATTTACCTTTTCACCATTCATGAACTGGGATGTGGCATAATAATCTGCTGCTGTAAGGATGGAAAATAGTAATTTGGAATAGATGTATAGGGTAAAATCTAATTTGCTGTTTGCTAAAAAGCAATCCTTTATGTATTCCTGTGAATTGCAAAAGGACTTGTGAATTACTCTTTCCCCTAGCACATCCATATTTAAATCAGGATAGTAAGTTTCCTTTTTATAGTTTTCTGAAAAATCCTTCAGTTTTTCTCCATAGCCTTCTACACTACCTAAAAATCCATGATGTCTGGATATTATATAGGAGTTTAAATACATAAAGTATTTTAAATAATATTTATCATGTCTTTTCTTTATTTTATTTATCCTTCCATTAAAATAGCTCACATATATATAAGATCCTAGAAGAGAATGATTTTTTTCTCCTGCCGAATTATCCTTGTACAGTTTATTTAACATATTGGCATACTGAAATGCGGGGTTTATCTTTCCCATGTCATGCATGTATATTGTATTTGCAAGCATTTCCTTCCACAGACAAATTACATCTTCACTTCTATCTTCTAAAATATCCTTTTGCAAATTATTAAATACATTATCTAAACTTTTTTCACTGCATATAAATTCAAAATATTTATAAGTTAAATTTATATGGTCGGTGAGTTTTTCTCTTCTAGTTTTGTCCTTTCTATCTCTATGGGCATACATATTATCCAAATTATTTATAAAAGACCCTGGATCAAATAACTCCACATCATCAAAATACATGAATATCACCCTCTAAAAAAAGTACAAGTTTTTGTCCAGTTCTTCATCTTTATACACATCTACACTTTCATTAAATGAATCTACAGTCATATTTGTCTCCGTAAAATCGGAAAACTGGTATTGATTTAGATCTCTGTCAAGAGCCACAGGAAGGTATTCTGTATACTTCCAGGCCGTATCCATATCCTCTTCTTCATCCTGATATTTATCTATTTTGAAATACTTCGTTTCAAAAATACTGTCTACTCTGTCTACATCATCTGCTTTATTCACTTCAAGTTCACTGACTTTAGTTATATCTGCAAAATGATCGTTTGTTCCAAGGTATGGTATAAATTTAGCTTTATTTTTTATAATCATATTGGAAAATTCATTTGTTATATTATCTATTTTTACATAAATCAGCCACTTGGGATTTTGAAGCCACTGCTGTTTTACTATGAGATTTCCTCCGCTCTCCCTACTTGCATACCCAACAGAGTTATTGAACTCTTGAACCTTTTTAGATATATAGCCGTGCTTATTGATAGTCACTACAGCAACTTTGGCGTTTTTAAGTTTTTCATAAAACTCAGGATATACATTTTTCTTAAAATTCCTGCTCTGCTCATTATAGCCTCTAAGTCCAAGGACGCTTCCCATTATTCCAAGAAGAGCTATCTTGTGTATATTTCCATATGTAAAGCAGCAATAAGTATTTACATCCGGCTTTTTGAAAAATGCAGTTTTTCCAGAAAGTTTGAACCTTACTACTTTCATGCCTTAAACCTCTTTTCTTGTAAATATATTAAAAAGCACAGCTCCCTTTGGTATATTATTTAATTTTAACTTATAATCATTATAATAAATTTCTATTTTTTTAATATCATCTTCAATACCCTGCAAAATCTCTTCTAGATTTAAAGTCAATATGTCTTTATCTTCTCCCTTTTCAAATTTCATAAATTGGGTTAAATTTGGAAGATAAGTTTCTTCATCAGTTTCAACAAATAGCGCAAATTCATTTTCACAGCCTGCCTTAGCATTTGTATTTAAGGCAGTGGCACCTAGTAATGCTCCCTCCTTAAATTTTTTGTAGTCTTCCTCTGTATAACCTTCTGTAACCTTCATATCCACATAATCTCTATAAGAAGTTGGGTTTATATAAAAGGGATACAAGTAATGAGCCTCATCACTTACAATTTTTGTACCAAGTGTACTCTGGTTTGCTTCTTCCGTTTCTTTTCCCTCTTTAGGTTTTTTATCACTTCTAAAAGGAGAAAGTATCTGCTGCTCTTCTGCACTTGAATCTTCATACACATTAAATCCCTGACCTATCTGCACTACACCTGTAAGGGATATATTGTTTCCTTCTTCTGCAAATGTAGCTCCAAAAGATTTTACATCTAAAGCAGAAAATAGATTTTTAAGTATAACCGTACTTTCATCTTTTTTAGTAAGAGTTGTATCAAATACCTGATTATAGCGTTCTTCAAGGGATCTAGGCCTGATTTTACCTTTATCAGTTTTGAATGATTTTATATATAGTATTTTTTCTCCTCTATCTTCCCAATATTTTTTTATACTATATTTAAGTGCCTTGTCGCTTCCAAATATAGATCCATCACTGATTGTCTTGGGATAACCGCTAAAATCAGCATTCCAATTTGCCATAATTGATTTAATTCCGATAACACCATATACTCTGTTCAATTAATTTGCCTCCTCGTTTTGACTTTCCTTTTCAGATTTTTTATATATTAAATTAGGACATAAAAATCCTGCTATTATAATATCCTGATCCACCTTTCCTTCTGTATTATAGGAAGAAACCATATAATACATATTGTTAAATCTAAAAGATGATTGTATAGCATAATCATATTTTACAAACAACTTTCTCAGTTTTTCCTTTATAAACTCACTGTTTTTTGCATTTAAAAAAGGATTTATAAAAGAATAACTTTTGTTTCCAGACTTATTCAAACTGTAAAAATATTTGAGCAGCTGGCCTATACAAAAATAATATTCTTCATCATTTTCAACCTCCACCTTATACTCAGGATCTTTTTTAATATTTATCTTTTCGTCTATACTCTTTCGAACACTTTTAACAACTGCATCCATACTCTTTCCTCCCTTTTCATTGTTAAAATAATAAAGTACTGCATGCCTTAAGTTAAATTGATTTACTGCCTTGTTTATATTCCCTTGATTTATGGAATTACACAAAAGATATACTGTCATGCTGTTCCAAAATGTACTTGCCAAAAAATCTTCACCTTTGTAAAACCAGGTATAAAGTCCATACCTGTATTTCAAAAGACACTCTTTGACTTTTGCATCATTCAAATTTATACTTTTTGCTTCTGTAAAAAAGTTATTTTCCAGATACTTGTTAAAGAACACTTCACTTATTCTACTTTTTACTTCACCTAAATTATTTAAAAATCCAAGGGACAATTCAAAATCTTTGCCTACTCCTTCATTTATTATAGGAAGAATTTCTATGGCTTTTTTCAACTTATACCTGTATTCCGTTATGGTATCATAGTCTGAGATCTCTACTTCTTTCCCCTTGTTTATTCTCAGGAAATACCCCTTAAAGTCATCTTTCTTATTTTCTTTATAGTCTACGGCATCTATCTCACTGTCTGCATATATGTAATTTTTCTTTTCTTGTGCATAGTTCATGAAATAATCGAATAATTTTTTCTCCATAGAAATAGTACTTGAATCTACAAGTACAGGTAACTTGCTTTTTCTAGTCTTGTTTTCAAGGTAGGGCTTTTTTGAATTCAATCCCATATTAAAGTCGGGTAGTCCATACACTTTATCTCCGATTTTAACATTGTAATCCGTGCTGTTATAGATATTAGGTATTATATATCTCTGGCTTTCTCTTTCATAATTTTTAGAATCAGTATTATAGAATAATTTAAGGTATGTTTTATCTAGACTTTTGCAACTTGCTATTTTATATATATTTTGCTTTATCCAATCTCTTATTTTGTCTATAAGTTCCCCATCTGGTTTACCCCGTTCTTTTTCAAACTTTAAATAGAGCTCCAGACTTTTTTTCTTATTTTTATATTTACCTTCAGGATTTTTTAAAATGTCATAATATTTATCTATTACCTCAACATTCAGCTTTCCCTTAGACAGATCTAAATTTTCTTTTTTTACATAAAAAGTATACATGTTGTTACTATGTATCACCTTTGCCGGATCTATTGGCTTATTCATAGATATAAGACCGCTAATACAATCCATTTTTGCAAATTTTCTATAATCATCCTGTGATTTATCTGTTTTCTTGTCTACACTAAATATTTCTACTTTATCTCCACTGTCTTCCAATGTAAATTCAACGTAGTCACCAGGTGAAAGCGTATAGTTATCCACAATGAGTGCATCACCTTTTTTTTCATATCTGCTGCTAAATATTTTACAGATTTCATTTATCAAATATTTTCACCTCTGTTTCTATTTGATATATTGATAATTCACAAATCCGTACCCCCTAGGGCTCATATCTGCAAGTCCTGTCCCAAGGAGCATGTATGCATTATTTTGAGCATCGCTATTTGTTTCCAAATTCAATGTTACTTTATCTCCTAGAATTTTTTTATCTTTGAAACTAGCAGCTATAGGCTTTTTGTTGTCTATCTTTGCATAATTAAACAGCTTTAAATTTTTATCCACAGTCTCTCCTGTCAATACTTCATATTTTTTTATACTGGTCGTTCTTATGTATTCAAAGAATTCTTCTTCAGTGTATTCATTTCTCCAATATTCAGTTTTTTCACTGCCAGGCATTTTAACTATTACAGGGGTTATACTATATATTCTGTCTATAGGCCTTTTTGGTATGTTTTTGCTCTGACATACAAGAACTTTTATCTTAGATGTATATTCATTTGACAAAAATTTTAAAAAGTGATTTTTTAATTTGGAGCCTATGCATCTCAATTGGAAATTATATATGTATCCTTCTTTATACATCTTAGTTTTTACATCTAAGGGGTACAAGCTGTTGAAGCAGTAATTTTTCATCATATTTTCTTCGTGAAAACTTTTCATGTCCTCATTTTCATAGAAAGATTTGTCCATTAATTTGCTTAAATCTTCCAATGCCTGTTCTATGGGAATGTTCTCTAGAATATATACTTTAATGTTTATCTCATTTATTTCCATAACCACCCTCCATTCATTTGTATATTACAAAGATTTATCTTCCATATATGTTATTATTCGATTAATTTATGGAAAGTCCTGCAAATATGAAGAATTTTTAGAGAAATTTAGTGTAACAGGATTATCTTTTTATGCTTAGCTTTAAATCTATACCTATTGTTGATTTTATCAAGCAGATTATAAAAAAGACAATAATCATAATCCAATATTTTCGCATATTTAGATCCTCCACAAATTAAATTTTGTTTATATTTATATATTGTACTTAAATCAAATTTATATTCATAGTTAAATTAATAAAGCTGAATTAGTAAAAAATACTTGAAAACATATCTTAAACAAATCTATTTTTCTACAACATTTGTTATGGTTCAACTATAATTGCCTCAGGTATAATTCAAAGTTATACTAATAAAGCATTTAAAAACATTTCATATTATGGTTCAGCAATTCCTTTATAATATATTATTTCCAATTGTTATTTATTTAATCACATCTCATGTTGAGGTCCAACCCATTTGCACCAATAGATAAAATCAATACAAACTTATTTAAATACATCTCATGTTAAGGTTCAACGACCACAGTAAAATAGCCGTTCTTTATTTTCATTATAACCCTAAACCCCTTAATAATAAAGGCGTCAGCTGAAAATTTTCCAACCGTTTTCCAATTTTCATAAGATCATAAAAAAAAGTGTCTCAATCCATTACATATCAATGCATTGAAGCACCTTCTATCTTCAAAAAGGTTGGAAAAATTCTACCCATGATATTTAGTTTGAAACACACAATAAGTTTTTACCAAAATTATCTAACCATTTTTTTATTTCAAATAAAAAAGCACCTTTAAAGCTTACTTTCAAAACTTTAAAGATACTTTATTATTAAATTCCATATCTTTTCAAATCTTCTATAGTTTCTATGTCAAATATGTCTTCTATAACTGAATTTAGGCTGTCACTGTCTAATAATTTTACCTTTTCTATCACAGTTTCATCTACATTCTTAAACTTTTTGTTTAGTAATTTTATAACTCTTTCAACATCCTTCAATCTGGATTGTTCTCTTCCTTCTTCTCTTCCTTCTTCTATTCCTTCTTCTCTTCCCTCTTGCTTATAGTGCAGTTTTCTGATTTCATCTATACTCATTTTAACCTCCATCTCGCCGCTGCCGCTGCGACACAAATAGTAATGAAAAAA
>DAIMMR010000106.1:0-10522 GCA_036720575.1 Clostridium sp. | reverse complement strand
AATTTGTTTAAAATTATCTTTAGTAACTCCACATATTGGACAAGTCCAATCATTTGGTATGTTTTCAAATGGAGTACCAGCTGGAATTCCTGAGTCAGGATCTCCAACAGCTGGATCGTAAATGTATCCACATACTGCACATTCATACTTTCCTATATTTTCTGAAGCTTCATTTTTATTTTGTTGGATATTTGCTTCAACCTTAGGTGAGATTCCACGTTTTATATCCTGATAATATTTATAGGTGATTTGTTCTACATCGTTGAGTAGTTCTGCATTTATCACTTTGCAGATAAATATTGTATGAGTTAAAACATCAATTTCTTTTTCAACCTTTAATTCAAAATAGGATGATATGTTGTCTAATATTATAGGGACGCCACTTTCCATTGTTTTAAATGATACTCATTCAAACTTATCAATGTCTCTTCCTGATTTAAATCCAAATTTGCCTATGAATTCAATAGGAGTTTCTATGGATAGGGCAGATACACCTATCAATTTACTTCTTTGTATATAATCATGGGTAAGATTATGTAAGTAATCTTCCTCCCTTCTATAGTTTAAATTAAATCATAATTTAGTATAAATTATATCAAGTGATTCTTAGGTTCAGGTGGAGTTTGCTTATAAGGAATGCCTTTTCCCCATCTGAACGTTATTAACAGTATTCTTAGTGTCTTTAGCACTTAGAATACGTTATCCTTTAGGGGAAGAACTTATCCAGGTGCGTAGCAGTGCTTATCCCCCACTTTGAAGAAAAGCAGATATCCCAAATCTTTGATTTGGTGATAGTCGCTTTCGCTGTGTGCGATGGGGGTGTTAGCAATCGGATAAAATAAAATTATACAATTTTCCTTGAGATCTCAAAAGTTAGTATTGCGAAGATATTAGATATTAAAATAAAATTATTATTATTTAATATCTAATGTTAGAATATCACATTTAATATAAATTTTCAATATTTATATTGCAGATAATATTTCTTATATATATTAACATTTAAAATATTATGTAAATTAAAATTAATGTAAACAATAAATTTTTGATAATTATACATAATAAATTTTTTTACTGCCATACTAAATTTGTAATTAGTCTAAGAATTTTCTAACACAACCTCAGTATAATATTAAAAGTTTAAATAGAACTTAAAAATAGACTAATAGTAATTTATTGTAAAATCAACTACATATGGAGATTTTATTAGTGAGTTATTATGATAAATTTAAGAATAATAAAATTTGGGAGGTATACATTATATGAATGGTACAGTAAAATGGTTTAATGGAGAAAAAGGATTTGGATTTATTACAGGAGAAGACGGAAAAGATGTTTTTGCACATTTTTCTCAAATAAATTCAAATGGTTACAAGTCACTCGATGAAGGTCAGAAAGTTTCTTATGATGTAGTTGAAGGACCAAAAGGACTTCAAGCAGAGAATATTACTACTATTTAATTAATGAAATTTACCCCTTAAATAATCATCTTATTTGAGGGGGCTTTTAGTTATCTAAAAATTTGTGATGCCTATTACTTTAATTACTGATTTCTTTTAGAAAATTCATTAATTAAACTTCTTGCAATAGTGAATTTTTTAGGTATGTTAGGAAAATTATCTTTTGTAAACCAATCAGCTTGTTTTATTTCACTTCCATCAGCTTTTATCTGGCCGGATTCATATTCTGCAAAAAATCCTATCATTAAGGAATTTGGAAATGGCCATGGGGAGCTCCTGTAATATTCAATATTTTTTACTTTTATACCAACTTCTTCAAAGACCTCTCTTTTTACAGCACTATTTAAGTCTTCTCCAGCTTCCACAAAGCCGGCAATTAAGCCGTACATATTGTCTTTAAATCCATTGTTATGTGCAAGAAGTATCTTATCACCCTTAGTGACTGCAACTATTATGGCTGGACAAATTACAGGATACATTATGTGATTACAGTTTGAACAAATTTTAGCCATTTCATCTTTTTTATTTTCTGTTTTAGATCCACATTTACCACAGAATCTATGAGTCTTATCCCAATTCAGTATTTGACTAGCCCGTCCTGATATTAAAAAAGATTGTTCATCAAGTAGAGAGCCAAGGTCGTACAAGTCCATTAAATTAAAATTAATTGGTAAATCCAATTCAGAAGTTGATTCAATGGCAAAACAAGATTTTTCTCCAATCGTTCCTAAAAAAAATTCAGTTTCATATTTAATATTTAGAAATTTAATATTGTCAAAAGTGGGAATAACTAAAGTAGTTCCATCTTTTTTTACTAATAGTTTTCCATTAGAAAACACACAGCATAAATCATTGGCTTTACTCTTTTTAAAGGTATCAGATGATATTTTAAAATTATTATTCATGTGAGGCAAATCCTTTCATAGTATTTATATTATTATAAGTAACTTTTATTATAGCATCTAATTCAACATAGATGGCAGTTTATCATCTTTTTAAACAATTCTTTAAACTAAAACAAATTTTTAAGCATAATCCTAATTAAAAATAATTACAATAATTCATATAATTAAAAATTTGGGAGGGAAAGAATGCTTGTTCAAGTAGAAAATTTAAAGAAAAGCTATAAAACCGGAGAAGTTATTACAAATGTGTTAAATGGAGTTGAAATGAACCTGGATGAAGGCGAGATTGGAGTAATTTTAGGACCGTCAGGGTCTGGAAAATCAACACTTCTCAATATGATAGGTGGAATAGATAGGTGTGATTCTGGGAAAATAGCAGTAAATAAAATTGAAATTACAAAGCTAAATGATACTGAGCTTACGGATTATAGAAGAAAGTACATAGGATTTATATTTCAGTTTTACAACTTGATACAAAACTTAACTGTTCTTGAAAATGTAGAATTGGTTTCAAATATAAGTAAGACACCTTTAAAGACAGATGAAATATTAAAAGCAGTAGGGATGTTTGATAAAAGATATAGATTTCCAAGAGAGTTGAGTGGAGGAGAGCAGCAGAGGGTTTCAATTGCAAGGGCAGTAGTTAAAAACCCAAAGCTTCTTTTATGTGATGAACCAACTGGAGCATTAGATTTTTCAACATCTAGGGAGATATTGAAACTTTTACAGAAAGTAAATGAAGACTTTAAAACAACCATACTTATGATAACTCATAATACAGCAATAAGTCATATGGCCCACAGAATTTACAAAGTTAGAAATGGAGAAATTACAGACAAAATTTTAAATGATAGAATTGTCCCTGCAGAAAGGATTGAGTGGTAGTGGTTATAAATAAAAAAATTAAGAGAACTATAATGGAAAATAAGTCACAGTATTTTGGATCCCTAGCTCTTATCGTAATAAGCTGTTTGCTTTTTACCATGTTCAATCAACTTAAAAGCAATATGAACAAAATAACTTCTTCATTTGAGGAAAATTACAATCTTGAAGATGCAAGCTTTGTAACAGAAAAAAAGATCTTAAATGTAAAAAATTTGGAATCAAAATTTAATGTGCTATTAGAGGAAAGCAGATCAGTTGATTATGAAGTCTCTAGTGGTAAGATTTTACGAATACTGACGTACAATACAAAAGTAAATATACCTGCTGTAACTGAAGGAAAATTACCTGATAAAGGGGAAATTCTTATAGATCCTGCATATGCAAGAGCAAATAAATTAAAAATTGGAAATCATATTACTTTGTACAAAAAGATTTTTAAAATATCGGGCTTTATGTCCCTTCCAAATTATATATACCCTTTGAAATCTGAAAATGATTTGATTAGCGATCCAAATAGTTTTGGAATAGCGGTTATTGGAAAAGACGATTTTGATAAAATAAATATGGGAAACAGATTTTACTCAATAAGATTTAAAGGCAGTAGAAATAATTTAAATTATAGGATGTCCAATGTTAAAGATTATTTAAACCGCAGTAATATAGTTGTTTTGAGGTGGATAAGTGCAAGTGAAAATCCTAGAATAACATATGTAAATTTGAAACTAGAGGGAATAAATAAAATGAGTTCTTCAATGCCCATTGCCATATTAGCAATTACATGCATACTTACAGGAGTAGTTATGTGGAGAATGTTAAAAAAGGAATTTACGTCAATTGGAACTCTCTATGCAATTGGCTATAAAAAAAGAGAAATAATGAATCATTATATGAGATATCCTCTTATAATTGCAGTACTAGGTGGAATACTAGGTACAATTTTGGGTGGATTTGCCCTAAATCCTATGTTAAATTTAATGATTACTTACTTTAATATGCCTATAGAAAGCATAGAGTTTAATTTAAAATATATTTTCATAAGTATTATACTGCCAGTGATTTTCCTTGGAGTTAGTGGATATTTTGTTATAAATAAGGCACTTAAATATTCACCTCTACAGCTTATGAGAGGAGGAGATCAAAAGTCAAAAGTTAGCTTTATTGAAAGAAATTTAAAACTTGATAGATTCAAATTTTCAACTAAATTTAAAATAAGAGAACAGCTTAGAAATACTGGAAGAAGTGCATTCCTATTACTTGGAATTATTTTTGCAACTATGCTGCTGCTTTTAGGGTTTGCACAAAAGAGCTCTTTTGATTTTTTAATAAATAAAAGCTTTGGCGAAGCTTTTAGCTACAGATATTATTGTGTATTTAACTCTCTACAAATAGGGAAACCTGCAATTGGAGAAGCTTTTTTAGAAATCCCATTTGCAGTGAAAGAAGATAATAATACAGGTTTAACCATATACGGGATAAATTCTAATTCTAAATATGTTTTGTTAAAGAATATGTCAGGTGAAAAACTCAATTATGAAAAAGTTATAATAACAAGACCGTTAGCTGAAAGATTAAAAGTTAAAAGCGGTGATGCAATTGATATTGTAAATAAGCTGAATTCAAAATCGTATAAAATAACTATTGATAGTATAGCTGAAACTTATGCAGGAGAATATATATTCATGCCTATTTCACGTCTCAATAATATGCTCAAATATCCTTCTAATAGCTATATTGGACTTTGGAATATTAATAAAATAGATATTCCTCAATCTAAATTACTTAGTAGTGGAACAGTTGATGATCTTAAAAATGCATTTAATTCAATGACACAACCACTTCAATACTCTGTTGCCATTGTATCATTTATATCATTTTTGATTGGACTTATTGTAGTATATGTTGTAACTTCTTTAATCATAGATGAAAATAGGAAAAGTATATCTCTGATGAAAGTTTTGGGATATAGAAAGAAGGAAATTTATTCACTCATTTTGAATAGTTCTTTTTTCATAGTAGTTCTTGGATATATTTTAGGAATACCTTTGCTTTTGATATCTCTCGAGGCTATGTTCAAATCTTTGACAAAGAGCATGAATTTTGAATTTCCTGTTGTTATAGACTATCCTTATATCATTTTAGGATTTCTTATACTATGGTTTACTTATGAAATTTCAAAGATGTTGAATAAAAGAAAAATAAACAGAATTAAGATGGAGGAAGCTTTAAAATCAGAAATGGAGTAAAATATTATATAAAATTTATAAATTTTATAAATTTTATATAATAAGTTATACTATAATAATGGTAATTGGAAATATTAAAAAGGGAGTGATTTTTTATGCAAGGCAAGATTTTAGTTGTGTACTACTCACTTGAGGGAAACACAAGACTTATAGCTGAAACTATTTCAAAAGAGATATCCGGTGACATGTTAGAGATAAAGCCTAAAAGAAGTATAGATCCACACAGCAAAATGAGGTACTTCATAGGTGGAAAGCAGGCCATGACTAAGGAAAAACCAGAGATTTTACCCTATGATATAAATCCTGAGGATTATGATGTTTTATTCATTGGAACTCCAGTTTGGGCATGGACTTTTTCACCTGCCATAAGGAGTTTTTTCGCCAATACAAATTTAAAAGGTAAGAAGATAGCTTTATTTAGCTGCAATGGTGGGGGCAATGGAAAAACTTTTGAAAACATGAAAGAGCAGCTTGAAGGTAACGAATTTCTAGGGGAAATTGAATTTAAAGATCCTCTTAAAAATGACACGGAAGAAAATATAGAAAGAGCTAAAAAGTGGTGTAACAGTATTTGCAAATAGTAATTTAGTTATTTAACATAAATAACTTGCGTTATATAATAAACTGTGTTATCCTTAACAAGAACTTAAATTAATAGTTAATAATTAAACACAAATATATTTCAATTAGTACTTAACGATATAGTATGTTGATATGGGAATTTTATTAGTGAGTTATTGCGATGAATTTAAGAATAATAAAATTTCGGAGGTACACATCATATGAATGGTACAGTAAAATGGTTTAATGGAGAAAAAGGATTTGGATTTATTACAGGAGAAGATGGAAAAGATATTTTTGCACATTTTTCTCAAATAAATTCAGATGGATATAAAACACTTGAAGAAGGTCAAAAAGTTTCTTATGACGAAGGTCAAGGACAAAAGGGACCTCAAGCAGAAAATATTACTGTTCTCTAATTAATGAATTTTACCCCTTGAATAGTTATTCTATTTGAGGGGTTTTTAGTTGCCTATAATTAGACTTTGCAACAAGATAAACAGAGTTCTTGGCATCAGATGGAGTTTTACTCCACCTGATGCTTATTAACAGGATTCCTAGTGCTTCAGCACTTAGAAGGCGTTATCCTTTAGAAAAAATCGTTATCCAGGGATGTAGCCACTCTTTCATCGGATAAAAGTATAAAAAATAATAAAAAGACAGTTAGTTTTATTGAATTTAATAATATAAAATTGGCAGTTACTTATAAGGGAGAAAAATGTTGTTTCAAAAATTAAATATTATTGACCCTATTTTAAAAGCGTTAAAAGACGAAGGATATGTTAACCCTACCCCTATACAAGAACAATCTATTCCAGTTATACTTGAAGGAAATGATTTTGAGGGATGTGCCCAGACGGGTACAGGAAAAACAGCAGCTTTTGCTATACCTATATTGCAGCTTATTTATAGTAAACAAAGAGCTCAAATTGGGTCTTCAAATATTAAAGCATTAGTATTAGCTCCAACTAGAGAATTAGCTATCCAGATTGGAGAAAACTTTACTTCCTATGGAAAATACACCAAGGTAAAGAACACTGTTATTTTTGGGGGAGTTTCACAAAAACCTCAGACAGATGCAATAATGGCGGGAGTAGATATTTTAATTGCCACACCTGGTAGACTACTAGATCTAGTACAACAAAAATATGTAAATCTACAGCATATAAAGTTTCTTGTACTTGACGAGGCAGATCGAATGCTTGATATGGGAATGGGGCATGATGTAAAAAGAATCATAGCAAAACTTCCTAAGGATAGGCAGACAATGGTGTTTTCTGCTACTATGCCTCAGAAAATTTTAAAGTTAATAGATTCTATTCTTATAAAACCAGTAAAGGTAGAAGTGACTCCTGTTTCATCTACTATTGATACTATTAAGCAGGCAGTGTATTTTGTTCAAAAAAGAAATAAGAAATCTTTGCTTATTCACCTGTTAAAGGATGAATCTTTTGAATCCGTTCTTGTATTTTCTAGAACAAAACATGGTGCAAATAAAATAACTAGAGATCTTGTTGAAGCGGGCATAGAGGCTCAAGCTATTCATGGAAATAAGTCACAGAATGCAAGACAACTTGCTTTAAGTAACTTTAAGGAAAAGAAAATAAGAGTTTTAGTAGCAACGGATATAGCTGCAAGAGGTATTGATGTAGAAAAAGTATCTCACGTAATAAACTTTGACTTACCAGATGTACCGGAAACTTATGTTCATAGAATCGGACGTACTGGAAGGGCAGGATCAGATGGGGTCGCACTTTCATTTTGTGATAGGGAAGAAAAACAGCTTTTAACAGATATTGAAAAAGTTATATCAAAGTCAATACCAGTGATTAAAGATCATCCTTATGTTATGGGTAAATCAGATGTGGTTGTAAGTACTTCAGGTATAGTGAAAAATAAGGATGTTAAAAAGAAAGTGTCTGATGGAAAAAGCGGCAAAAGCAATTATTTTAGGAGAAATAAAAAGAGAAGCTAAATTAAAAATGGAAGTTGGATGGAGTTTAAAACTCCACCTAATGCCCAAAATTATATTTATTTTTTGAGCACTTCTCCTAATCTTTTAATTCCTTCTATAATCCTATCATCTGGCATGTTTGAATAATTTAATCTAAAGGAATTTTTGAAATTAGCATTTGGAAAAAAAGATTTTCCAGCTACAAATGCCACATTGTTTTTTATTGCTTTAGTAAAGATATCTGAAGCATCCATATTTGAAGGAAGTTGAATCCATATGAAAAGTCCACCGTCAGGAAGAGTATGCTTTATATCTTTAGGAAAATACTTTTCTATACACTGTATCATAAGTTCTCTCCTGTGTCTGTACACTTCTTTGATTTTTTGTATATGTTCTTCTATATCATACATTTCCATATATTTTGAAGTAATCATTTGTGCGAATATATCAGTATGCAAATCTGCACTTTGCTTAAAAGGAACATATTTCTGAATAATACTCTTATCTGCACATATCCAGCCAAGTCTTAAGCCAGGAGCAAATATCTTTGAAAAAGTACTTAAGTAAATTACTCTTCCTTCAGTATCAAAATGCTTTATTGGTGGAAGCTCTTCTCCAGCAAATCTTATTGCACCATAGGGGTTATCTTCTATTATTACTATATCAAATTTATTTGCTATTTCTATCAGCTTTTTTCTCCTTTCAAGACTCATAGTTCTTCCAGTTGGATTTTGAAAATCTGGTATGGTGTAGATAAATTTTGCATTAGGATTATCCTTAAGGGCCTTTTCAAGCTCTTCCATAATCATTCCTTCTTCATCCATAGGAATTTCTTTAAAGTTTGGAAGGTAGGTTTTAAAAGCACTGATAGCTGCAAGGTAAGTTGGACTTTCACAAATTATAGTGTCTCCTTCATCTATAAATACCTTTCCTGAAAGATCTAAAGCCTGCTGGGAACCTGTAGTAACTATTACATTATCCAAAGATGTATTTATACTTAGTTTCTCCATTCTCTTACATATAGCTTCTCTTAAGGAAATATATCCTTCAGTGGTACTGTACTGAAGAGATGCTTCGCCGCATTTAGTTAAAACTTCTGTGCATACATTTTTTAATTCATTAACAGGAAAAAGTTCTGGAGCTGGCAGGCCTCCTGCAAAAGATATTATTTCAGGCCTTTCTGTAACTTTTAAAATCTCACGTATTTCTGAAGGCCTAACAAAATTATTTCTTTTTGAAAATTTAGTATAATTCATAAGTAACACTCCTTATATAATAGGTTTCCCAAAATAATTATCCTGGTTAACTGTTGAAGAATTTGTATTTTGAAGCAGTTCTGCTATAGCTTTCATAAGCCTATTTAATCCAATACTTATATTTTTTGTATTTTCGAAAGTGTAATTTAGCCTCATATAGCTTTTACCATCGCTTCCTTCAGGGTAAAATACATTCCCTGGAGCATAGGAAACACCTTTCTTAGAACATTTTAATAATAATTGTGTTTGCGAAATATTTTCAGGAAGCTTGCACCAAATGTAATAACCACCTTTAGGAAGATTAAAACTAATACTAAGGGATTTATTTTTTTCAAGTATGCTGAGCATTAAATCTCTTTTTTTCATATATTCTTTGCATATTAGCTTTATGTGATCTTCATACAGTCCTTCTCGTAAAAACTTATCTAATATATACTGTGAAGCTGTGTTAACGTGAAGATCTGTCATTTGTTTTAATAAAGCAAACTTTTTTATTACTTGTACAGGTGCAGCAGTCCATCCAACACGATATCCTTAAGAGGATGTAAACTTGGATCTGCAATACCACCTGAAAAAGATATATTTTTTTCTCCTCCTACTGAATTTATTATGTCAACAATGTCATGATTATTAGCGGAACTTACATTTGAATCAAAAAATTGATACCATGAAAGCGGTACAGTATGATTTCTAATACTTAACTGCTTATTTTTTGTGCTATTTGCCACTATAGTTCCTTTTCCTTTGTGAGACTCTAATAAACCTAAAGATTTCAATTCTTCATAAGCACTAATTACTGTACTTCTGCTCACACTAAGTTCTTCTGCAAGTTTGCGCTCAGATGGAAGTAAAAAATTTGATGGAAGCATACCAGAGTAAATCATATTTCTTATTTCATTTTTAATTTGTACGTAAATTGGTATGGGACTTTTTTTGTCTATAGAAATGCGCATTTCTATCACTCTTTCTAAAATTAAAAAAATATTATATACATAATAACATTAAATTTTTATATTTAAACTACCAATTGCTATATTTAAAACCAATCCAATTTCATTATCTATAAGTTGAAGGAATAAAAACAACTACTATTATATAAATGATAACAAAATAAAAAATATTAGTAAAATAAAAAATTATGAAGATAAGTGAAAGTTATTATAGAATGGAATATTAACTATAAATACAATTCGTTTTTCCAGTATCTTAGAGTATAATTTTAGTAGGCAAAAGTAGTAAGAATTACTGCATACAGAAT
>DAIMMR010000105.1:0-10542 GCA_036720575.1 Clostridium sp. | reverse complement strand
TATATAAAACTACAAAAAAAATACGGTGCAAAATCTTCATATAAAAGATAGAAAAACATGTAGTAGAAATTATTTTAATCAATCCTAATTTAAAATGACAAAGTGTAACTATAAATACCATAAAAGATTAAGTTGATTAAATTATTTTTAGGTGAATAATGAAAAAATATATAGTTGGTCCGAAGATGAAGGAAAAAGGCTTATTTGCTGGAAATAAATTCCCGCGAGATATCTTAAAAATCTGCGAAGTGATGGGATATAAACCTATTTTTGTCCGTGAGATTTATAGTAAAAAAAAACCTTGGCAAATAGTAGAAGATTATTTTCATTTATTACAAATTAAACCCAATTCAATAGTAATTTATATTGATCAAGTTGCCTCTAGATTTTCTAGAAAATTAGTTTATAAAGTTTTACATAGAAAAAACGTTAAAATTGTACCTTTACTTGAAGATATAGATATTATTAGAAATAATTCTCTAAGTGAAGAAAGACAAACAAATATATTAAATTCTTTAAATAAATCAGATATTATTATTTCACAAAATAAAAAAATGTCGAATTATTTAAAAGAAAAAGGGATTAATACTAAAACAGTTGAACTGAATTTGTTAGATTTTTTAACTAATAGATTCGAAAATAATCATCATTTCCCTCTAAACACATGGACAGTTTGTTATGGTGGAAATCTTAGCGCCCTACAATCAGGCTTTCTTCATAAAATAGAATTAAAACCTTCCGATAATGTTAAATATTTTATATATGGTAAAGGAGAAATGAGTAATAAATTATCAAGTCTAATTTTTTATAAAGGAGTATTTTCAGCACAGGAGTGTATTGGAAAACTAAAAGGAGAATGGGGACTGGTATGGAATGGGCAATCAACTGATGTAAATTATCAGGACTCATTTAGTGTTTATTATAATTATGTTTGTCCACATAAACTTTCTATGTATATTTTATGTGGCATGCCTGTCATTGTTTCATCTAAGTCTGCTGTTGCAGATTTCGTTAGAAAAAATAAATGTGGAATTATAATTGATAGTATTGATGAAATTCCTTATAAATTAAAAAATATATCAAATGAAAATTATTATGTATATCAAGAAAATGCTTTCAAATTAGCTCCCAAGATATCAAGTGGCTTTTATACAAAAACTGCTTTAAAAAAGGTAGAGAAAATTTTATCAGAAAAATACTTATAAAAAAGGATAATGATTATCGATGAAAAGAAAATCTATAGCTGTTAATGCATTCTTAAATGGATTACGAAGTCTACTTAATATACTTTTTCCATTAATTACGTTTCCTTATATTTCAAGGAAATTAACCGTAGAAGGAATAGGGATTTATAATTTTTCCAATTCTATTGTAAGTTATTTCTTAATGATAGCGGCGTTAGGTATAAGCAATTATGCAATTAGAGAAGGCGCAAAATATAGAAATGATAAAAATAAGATTGAGCGTTTTTCTAGTGAAGTATTTACCATTAATATAGCTTCAACTTTAGTTGCCTATGTGTTGCTTTTTTTATGCTTAATCATATTTTCTAAACTACATAGCTATATCTTATGTATTCTAATTTTTAGTTTACAGATATTTTTTACCACGATAGGAACAGAATGGATATATCAGATTTATGAAGATTATACTTATATAACTGTTCGTAGTATTATCTTTCAAATAGTATCTATCATATTATTATTTATTTTTGTTAAAACCCCTAACGATTATTTAAACTATGCGGCAATTACTGTATTCTCCGCAGTAGGTGCAAATGTATTGAATTTTATTCATGCGCGCCAATATTGTCATATTCATCTAGTTTTTCATTTTAATTGGAAAAAACACATAATTCCTATTCTTATCTTATTTGCTACAAGTGTAACGGTTATGATATACGTCAATTCTGATGTAACTTTGTTAGGATTGATGAAGAATAATTATGTAGTAGGTATATATAGTGTTTCTTCTAAAATTTATCTAATGGTTAAAACCGTAATAAATGCATTGGTTATGGTTACCATACCTAGATTGGCTGTATTCTATGGAAGAAAGAAGATTAAAAATTACAATGAAATATTAGCTAATTTGACAAACACACTTGTTACTTTGGTTTTGCCAGCTTCAATTGGCTTATTTATGCTTTCAAAAGAAGTAATTTTGATAATTTCAGGATCGAAATACTTAAGAGCTACAAGTTCATTGCAAATACTTTGTTTTGCTTATTTCTTTGCAGTTTTAAATTATGTCTTAAATGATGGCGTCTTAATTGTAACTAAAAGAGAGAAATATGCATTAAGAGGTACGGTGGTTAGTGCAATTATTAATATTGTCTTTAACTTAATTTTTATTCCTTTTTGGAACGAAAATGCTGCAGCAATCTCTACTGTGTTGGCAGAAATGAGTTTATTTATTATGGATTACCATTATTCTAAAGATATAGTTAATGACATATTTAGATCTAGAGAATTATTAAACAATTTTGTTACATCTGCAGTGGGGTGTGTAGGAATAGTTGTAATTTGTTTGTTATGTGATATTGGATGGCAATCTATGTTTTTAAAGACTATTTTTTCTGTAGTGCTGTCAGTAATTATCTATGGGGCTATTTTAGTATTATTAAAAAATAAAGTAGCACTTGGTATACTAGATAAAGCAAGGATGATTTTAAAGTCTAGAATCTGATATAAATTTTGAGAGTATTATTCAAATTTATGATTCTTGGTCAATCTTCCTTTACTTCGTTTTCTTCTAGTATAATTTTCTAGATAGTCGTTGAAATAATGTAAACATGCAGTTTAAACGGTAAAAAAGTTCTGTAATAAGTTGGCTAAAACACTATTAACTCATCATAATTTAAACTTAAGTAAAATTGTGTAAATTTAATTATATTCAGATTGAATCTTTTCTAAATTGATAGACTTTTAGGATAAAATTTCTAAAAAAGGATAAGCTGACTAAATGGCTTAACTTCAAAGATTTTACATTTAAGCCCATTATTGGAAATTATTATAAATAAACATTCTAAGCTAAATAGTGAATTGATTATCCGACAGGATAATTGATTCACTATTTTTATTCTCTTGTAGAATTAAGATAGCAGTAAAACAATATGCCTTCAGGCCTTTAGACACGTGATGTCGTAAACTAAACTGGCAGTTTTGCTTGAGGTTTCGATAATCTCTTCGAAGAATGTGGGCACTTTGATGCTGAGTTTAGAAAATTAGATTCGATTTCTTAAGCAAAAGAGTTTTACTGCTGGATAATAAGAAAGGCAAATTATTAATTTGCCTTTCATTGTTTAACATTTAAAAATGTAGCAACCAACTTGGTTCCTAACTACATATTTTTTCGATCGCATCTCCGGAGTTGGGGTGCTATTTTTTGGAAGAAGTAAAAATGAAGTTGTTATACTTTTAAATTGAAAATTAAAAAAGTAAGAGTAATAATTATGGAAGACAAATTTGAGTCAGAAAAAATTAATACTATTGAACAAGAAGGTAGATCCTAGTGAAACTATAGATCTGCTTTATGATCCCGAAACGGATGTTGAATATTGGAGAACAAGTCATGGAATATAGATGAGAGTTAATACAGATGGGAGTCCATATACGTTATCTCGTCCTAATGCGTTCAAAGATACTTTACCTTATATAATATGTGGAGGAGTATTTTTAGCTTGTCTTATGGGCGCAGCAGATATTTTTCAGTCAATTAAAAATTATTATAGTTCCTGTCTAATGTGGCTCTTTTTTATGGTATGTGCATTTTTAATGATTTCGAAAATTCTAGATACTATAAGAAATGATATTAAAATTTTGCCTAAACGAGATAAAAAAGCATGGATTCCTGAAATTATTGAGGCATATGTTCTTTTATTTGTATTAGCGATTTTTATATCATATCTAGCCTATGTTTTGCATATTAGTTCTACTATTAATTTGGTGCTTGGTCTAATTAAGAGGGCGGCTATGGGATAGTTGGTGAGTTAATAATATAATTGCTTCAATTGAATAAAAAGTTGAAATTGTCAAATAGTTTGTATAAATAGATCTTTTGATTTATTTGTTAGTCAAAGTAGGATTCCAATGTATACTGCACTTGGTCGAAGTCTTTATGGATTCAGTTGAAGTAGCGGTCATTGTAGCTCATTGCCTGAATACCAATTAAGCGACTGCTCACTTGGAAACTCTGCTTTGGGCTTTGCCTTGATTATTGGAGTGCTTGAGCCGTATTTTTGGTAAAATCATTCATGAAGGAGTTCTTCTTTCTGTATTTTTTTGTTCAATCAAATCATATGAGAAAGGAACTCCTTTTTCTAATGTTTTCAGAAATTAATTTAAGGAATAATTTATCCTTACACAAATCATTTTACGGTCTCGGATTTTAATTATTTATAAAGGATTTTTAAAATGAAAATATTAATTAATAATTTTACTATGATAATAAATGTATTGCTTGCTATCTTTAATGCATTTATGGCAAGAAAGACAAGTTTACGAATTGAAAAAGAAAAACATAGACATGAACATGATCTACAAACTGAATCTTTTTTTAAACAGAAAGGTATTGAAGAACAACGAAAAATATTTAGCGAGTGGACTAATTTTATGACTAATATGGATGAAACGACAATGAAATATTCTTCAAGTAATCCAGAAGGTTTAGAAAAATTAAAAAAATTAATACATGATACTTTTATGTATGGTTCTAAAAGAACAGATACTCTATTAGCTTTGTATTCATCAAACATTTATTTAAAAAGTGGTCCTTCTTATAGTAAAAATATAAGTAAAGAGAAAGAATTTTTTGATCAGTAAAAAGATGTAGTATATTTTGCTTTTATTATTGCAAGTTTAAAGTATGATTTTACAGACGTTGTCATAGACCCTTTATTAATTTTAAAGATAGAAATAAAAGATTATTATTCGTATGAAAACGTGTACAAGAAATGTGCCCTGCAAATAGAAAACGAAATTAATAACTTTGGAAATTAACAAATGACAAAAAATAAAATTGACATAAATTTAAATGAAACGACACATAGTAAATTTTCTTTAATGGGGCATTTTAGTGTATCACCAGATATTAAAACTATTCTAAAGGGATCCACTGGAATATTCGAATATTCCGATGGAATGGCAAAAATAAAAATGATGCCTTTATTATTTACAAAAAAAGATAAGAATGCCCAATTTGTAGTTAATGATAGTGACGATGCAACCATTTTCGGTTTTCTTGAAGACGGTACTTATATAAGGGTAAATATATTTTATTCTAATTATTATGTACAACATTTACCAGGATCGTCAGTAATTTATTACGTAGCTACGGATATAGATTTTTCTAAGTCTGACTTTACTTGTGAAGAAGATTATTCACGCACCATTATTAGATACGATTCTCTAGATGAATTCGCTGATTTTATTGTGCCTGATCTATCGAATATTGATAAGAGTGAAGGTAAATCACCACTTTTGTTAGAGACAAATAAATATTGTGATATTTTTCTAAAATATGAATGTCATGAAAAAGAAAATAAAATTAGTCTAACGCGTCGAGCTAATGTTGAATTAGAAATCTTAATAAAAAAACATAGTCCCGTAATCAATAGTTTCATCAATAATTTTGGTGCCTTTTTATCGGTTATTAATAATAGCCGAAGAAATATAATTTCTACACGCTGTTTTGATAAAGAAAATAATTGCATATTACTACATTTAACTTCAAGTTCAAAAACTAAGAGAAATGGACAAGTCGATTATTCAGATGGATTAACTTCAGAATTTAATTTTTTTAATTATCAAGATAAATTAACTACAATAGTCGATAATATTTTTAATGCAAATGATCAATTTAATAAATTAGTCCAAAATTACGTATTCAATATAGATGATGAGTTAAATTATGATAGTGCTTTGATTAATTATGTCAGTGCAATAGATATCTTCATGAATGGATCGACATATCATAATGGTAAAAAGATTAGTTCGCTATTTTGTAAATTAAAGATTTGGTTGCAAAGATTTCCAGATCAATTATACGGATTGTTATTTGATGAAAATAAAAAAGATACTGAAGATGAAAAAAGAGATTATTTTCTTCATTCATTAGTAGATACCCGTGATTATTTAATACATTATGAAAAAGTTAGCAGTAATTATTTAATTCCAGAAGTGCAAAAAGTAAAGTATATTAAGCAATTACGTACTTTGATTCATATTTATATTTTGTTCACTTATGGAATACCAGAAAAATATTTATTAAAGTATTATTTTAAATATGAAATAGAAAAAATAAGCTAAGGAGAATTTTTTATGCAAGAAATGATGGTAGGATTAGCTACACAATTAGCGACTCTTGTTGGTAATGAAACAGCAACAGCTATTAATAGTAAAATAGCAGCGATGAAAACGGAAAAAGATATTGGTAAGGTAAGGCAAAATTATGAAGATATCTTAAATGGATTATTATCTGAAAGATCAGAAGCAATTAGAATTGCACAAACGTATAAAGAAGAATTAGAAAAAGTAGAGATTAGTGATAAGGATATTGAGCATTTACACAATACAGTAGAACGATTAATTGAAATTTTTAAGGGCTTCCTTGTTCAACAAAACAATGGAGAAGATAATCAAGAAATTCAAGAAGAAATAAAATCATTTGAACAAGTCAAAGAATTAATTAGTGTTGATACTTTAAAAACTATGCAGCTGTTGGGCTTTAATTATAAACAAGCGATAGGTGATCCATTAACTATTATTCTAAGAAACTTCATTTTATCAAAGGTTCCTACTAATGATGATACAGAAATATTTCATAAAATGATTACGCCAGAAATGGTAGAAATTTTGAAAAATAATAATGCCTATGCTCATTTCAAAGATTGGCTTGGGAATACTTCTCAAAATTAATTTTCATAAATATGTAGATCAATTATGTTTTGAGATTTGTTTATAATTTGTTGTATAGCAAATCTATCAGCAAAAACTAATAAAGCTTCATTTTGTAATTTATTATAGTAAGAAGTGCTGTATTGAATATTTAAAGCAACTTGCCAGGCAGGGAGTCTTTGTAAATATCTTTGTGTGAGAATGGTTCTGTATGGATGTTGTGTAAATTCAGGACAATTATGAATGGCCTGATAAACACTTGCAATAATAATATCTGCATCTAAAGCTTTTGTAATTAAAGTTTCTAATCCGTCAGTTCGTCTTGTATGGGTTACATATGGTTGGGTATAGTCAATAGATCTTAAACCGGCATTAGTAAAGTTGCTTATTTTTAAGTAATCTAAATAGTCATTTGTAAAAAAAGCACGAGATCTTTCAAGTGTGGTTTTTTTATTAATATGCATAATGTTCCTCCCTGTCTGTTTTTATCTAAAATTGAAGATTATTAAACTCAGATATTATAGTAATCTCAATAATATAAATTACTTTTGTAATAATGCTTTTTAAACTGTACACTCTTTGTATAAGAATGTATAATTACAATAACAGATCAAGTTTAGAGGCAGTAGGAGTAGGTTCTAAACTAAACGAAGTCTTGATATAATGTTCTTATTGAATATTTATGTCAAGGCTTTTGTTTTTGGGAGAAAATTATGATAGATGATAAGTGTACAGTTTTTCAGAGATTATTTTAAGATAAATAATGATAGACTTTAGAGAAGAATTTCAATTACCAAGTTTAAATGATGCTATTGATGATGAATTGAATAGATTAAATGAAAGTTTTAATAAGAAAAAATATGATACGGCAATAAATTTTGGACGATCTGTTCTTGAAAGTACTTGTAAATTTATCTGCTGTAAGTTTGATAATAGCATTGATGTTTCTTGTGATAATTTTGATTCCTTAATTAAGTCAACACTAAAATGCTTGAATTTAAGTTTAAACGATAATTTATATGTTAAGTTGAGGGAATTAGTTGATATTGTCGCCAAAGTGAGAAATCATACCTCTGTGTCTCATGGTCACAGGGAAAAGAAAAAGATTATATCTGAAAGTGAAGCCAGATTCTATTGTTCATTATTTGTTGACATTTCAATTTATTTATTAAGAATTGATGGCAGAAAAAGTCCATATAGGAATAAAATTGGTGAATTTATTGATCCATTAAATAGTGAATACAAAGATTTAAGTATTAATGGATACAAAGTACAAGTACGCCAATGCCTAAATTGGGTAGATTCAGCCTGTATTGAATTTTATAAGGATGTTAATTTAGAAGAGGCAATAAAATTATCTGGTGATGTAATTGATAGGGTTCTACCAGTCGAGACCTTTTGGAAAGAAAGAAAAGAAGAAACTAAAAATAAATTTAAAATATACTCTTCAGTCTATGATAGAGAATGTACTGTTGTTTTTGAAAAAGTAAATAACGGTTGGCTAATATATATTGATAATATTAATACTGAGAATATTTCTTTTAGTATAAAAACTTTTAGATCTTTTCTTACTGTAGATGAAAAATATGATTCAATGGGTAGAGCTATTATTTCTCAAAGAGAAGAGATAAATAATGAGATAAAAACGCAAGTTTATAAATCACTCAAAAGAAATTCAGTTAATTTAACAAAAAATATATGTTCAGAGATTTGTAATCAGAATGAGTGGATAGATTCGCATGGGGATGCGAGAACAAGACTGAATAATATATTAAGTAAGTTTTTAAATGTTATAATTTATCCTCAATTGTTATTAAATGTTACGAAAGAAGTAATTTCTTACATTCAGTTTGATAAATTAAATCTGGTATTTTCAGATGACTATGTTTTATATAGTGCTCTTGTAGATGATTTATCACTCCTTTTAATTGATCTACAAAGTATGTATAAGAGATCTAAAAATATAAAACTAATAAATGTAATTGGTGGTAAATTTGATCAAAATGATAGTTCAGAATTCAAAAAGTTAAATTCAAGTGTATATATTTCCAGTACTGTTGTATTAGATATTCTTTTAACAGTTCAAGAAAATATTATTATCAAAATAGATTTTAAATTTAAGACTATTTTTAATTTAAATGATGAATTTGTTACAGATACTATAAGAGATTATCTACCTTCTGATTCTGAATATAAGTCAGGAAATAATACTTATAGTGAATATCATTTAGATTCTTTAAATAAGAGTTTTATTGTGAAATATTCGAAGCACAATAAGGCATTGATTGCCTCTCTGGAAGAAAAACAATGAGATAGATAATAGTAAAATGGAGACTTCCATGCCAACATATTACACAAGTGGCGAATTTGCGCATAAGGCACATGTGTCGATTCGCACAATTCGCTATTATGATCAAAAAAATTTATTAAAACCAGCGATCCGCACTAAAAGCGGGGCACGCAAATATACCGATCAAGATTTTGCCAAGTTGCAGCAAATTCTCCTATTAAAATACTTAGGCTTTTCTCTCAGTGACATCAGAGAAATGACGATTGGGTCAGGAGATGAACGATTGCTGCTTGATTCACTGCAAATTCAAAAGCGCCTTGCCCAGCAGCGGCTTGAAGAGATGAAAAACGTTGTCAATGCTATTGATTCAACCAGTCAGGCACTAAAAGCCAACGATCAAGTGGACTGGAACAAGATGCTGGATTTGATTCACCTAACTTCAATGAATCAGTCGCTGAGTCTGCAATATAAGAACGCCACGAATATTTCTGCGCGAATCAGACTTCATCGAGACTATTCCACTAATAAGGAAGGCTGGTTCCATTGGTTGTTTAAGCAATTGCACTTAAAGCCAGGGATGAAAATATTAGAACTTGGAGCCGGTAACGGTGCTTTGTGGTCACAAAATCTAGATCATTTACCTTCAGGCGTCACAATTGTGCTCTCAGATATTTCCGAAGGAATTTTAGCAGATGCGAAGAACGAAATTGGGGATCATCCCCAGTTTCAATATGCAGTATTTGACGCACAGAAGATTCCGTTTGCTGACGAAACTTTTGACTTAGTCATTGCCAATCACATGCTCTTTTACTGTGATGATATTCCGCAAACACTTAAGGAAGTTCGACGCGTTCTCAAAACTAACGGCATTTTTGCCTGCAGCACATATTCTAAGAAACACATGCATGAGATTACCGACCTGGTGCAGAATTTTAATGCCAATATTGTCTTATCTTCGACTAATCTTTATGAGCTTTTTGGTTTGGATAATGGTCGAAAAATTCTGAGTTCGTTTTTTAATAAAATCACCTGTCACAAGTATCAAGATTCAATTGAAATTTCAGAAGCCACACCGATTATTTCTTATATTTTGTCCTGCCATGGTAATCAAAACTCGATTCTGCTCGATCATTATCAGGAGTTTAAACATTACGTCGAAGAAAAAGTCCACGGCGGATTTCACATTACCAAAGATGTTGGTTGCTTTATTTGTAAAAAAGACTAGCATCTTTTTTCTTTTTCTCTTGAGGGTTACGTTACGTAATGTTATATAATTTGAGATGTACGAAAAAGATTTCAATTCGGAGGATATTTATGAAAGTTATCGTTACTGGTGGAGCCGGCTTTATCGGTTCT
>DAIMMR010000002.1:20836-49522 GCA_036720575.1 Clostridium sp. | reverse complement strand
AGTTATTGGCATTTGACAATAACTTATATTAGTAGTAATATAAAAATAGCAAATGCCAATAATATAACTAAGATATGAGTTTGTTTTAGAAAATAATTCATATCCATAGTAAAAAATATAATTCAAGATTTGGAGGGATAGTGATGAAAATAGCAATTTCGTCATCAGGAAAAAATGCTGAAGATTTACTTGATACTAGATTTGGAAGGTGTAAATATTTTCAAATTCATGACACTGAAAGTGGGAAAGTTAAAATCATAGAAAACAAAGGTCAAAGTTCAAGTGGAGGAGCAGGTATTGCTGCATCTAATCAATTAATAGATGAAAAAGTAAATGCTATTATTACAGGAAGTCTTGGCCCTAATGTATTTGAGCTTGTTCAAAAATCAGGAATCAAAGCTTATAAGTGCAGTAGTATAGATATAAACTCAGTTCTTCAGAAGTATAAAAATAATGAACTTGAAGAAATAAAAACTTCTGGGCCAGCACACCATTGAAGAATTTATTAAGTTGGAGATGAGTGTATAGTGAATATAGCAGTACTTAGTGGAAAAGGAGGAACAGGAAAAACTACAGTATCTACTAATCTTGCTCTTGCTTTAAAGGCAAACTATGTAGATTGTGATGTAGAAGAACCAAACGGTTTTCTGTTCCTAAAACCTAAAGTAGATATAGTAGAATCGGTGAAAGTAGAATATCCAATAATAGATGCCCGTAAATGTACTGCCTGTGGTGCTTGTGCAAATGCATGTCAATTTAATGCCCTTGCAAAAGTGAAGAATGATCTTTTCCTTTTTCAAAAGTTGTGTCATGGATGTGGTGCTTGTGAAATTGTATGTAAATACAATGCTGTAACTTATGGTAAAAGAGAAATAGGAAAAATTGAAAAAGGGACATCAAGAGATATAAAATGCAGTAGAGGAATTTTAAATATAAGTGAACCTATGGCAGTACCTGTTATTAAAGAGTTACTTGAGAACTTGTCAGGAGAAGTTAATTTAATTGATTGTCCACCTGGAACTTCCTGTAATGTAATAAATACTTTAAAATATGCTGATGCTGCAATGCTCGTTACGGAACCTTCAGAGTTTGGACTTCATGATTTAAAAATGGCTGTAGAACTTGTAAAAATGTATAACATACCTTTTGGTATAGTTATAAATAAAGACGATAAAAAGGACAATATAATAAAAAAATATTGTAAAGAAGAAAAGATTATGTTACTAGGTACTATTGACTATAGTAAGGATACAGCAATACTTTATTCTAAGGGTGAAATATTATATGATGATTTACATCACAAAGCAATATTTGATAAACTCTCACAGAAGATAAGGGAGGTGTTAGCTTGGAATTAGTAGTTGTAAGTGGAAAAGGTGGAACAGGAAAAACTACTATTGCAACAGCATTAGCTGAAATTGCAAAAGATGTAATAAGGATAGATTGCGATGTAGATGCTCCAAATCTTTACATGTTTTATAAAGGAAAAGATATAGAAAAAAAAGGTTTTATAGGTGGGAAAAAAGCGTCTATAAATGAATCTATGTGCAAAAAATGTGGAAAATGTGAAACCGTATGCAAATTTCAAGCTATAACAGACTTTAAAGTAGATTTATTTGAATGTGAAGGTTGTGGTGCATGTACATTAGTATGTTCTCATAATGCTATAGAATTAAAAGATCAAAATGTAGCAAATACTTTCATTACTGAGTTAGATAAAGGAATAATTTCAAGAGCAGAAATGAAAATAGGGGGTGATGGGTCAGGAAAATTAGTGAATTATTTAAGGAAAAATGGGAAAAAGTTTAATTGTGATGATAAGTTAACTATAGTAGATGGATCACCTGGTATTGGATGTCCTGTAATATCTTCTGTAGCAGGTAGTGATGCTGTGTTAGTTGTTACTGAGCCTACAAAATCAGGTCTTGAAGATTTAATGAGAGTAGTGAATTTATGTGAACATTTTGAAATTTTTATTATGGTATGTATAAATAAATATGATATAAATGAAGACATGAGTAAACAAATAGAGAGTTTTGTTTCCGAAAAAGGTTTAGAATTAGTGGGCAAAATTCCCTATGATGATACTGTTATGAAGTCCATAAATGAATTGAAACCTATAACTTTTTATAAGGAAAGTATGGCTGAAAAAGCAATTGAAAATATGTGGAATACTATGAAGAGCTTTTTTTAAATTTTTAGCGTTAAGTATAAAATTAGTAAAATTATAAATTATCAATTAAAATATAAGGAGGAAATTTAAATGAAAATAGCAATTGCAAGTGATGGAAAGTATGTAAGTGGACATTTTGGACATTGTGAAGGTTTCACAATATATGATGTAGAGAATGGAAAGGCATCCCAGGGACAATTTACTGCAAATCCAGGACATAGACCAGGATATCTTCCAGTGTTTTTAAAAGGTTTAAATGTAAATGTAATTATTGCAGGAGGTATGGGAGAAACAGCACAACAGTTATTTAATGAAAATCAAATTGAGGTAATAGTTGGTGCACAAGGTTTATGTGATGATATGGTACAAAAATATATTAAAGGTGAATTAAAATCAACAGGAAGTATTTGTGAGGAACATAAATACGAAGGACATTGTAACGAATAATTTTAAAGGATGTTTTCATGAATAATGATTTAATGTTTTTAAAAAAAATCATGGAGAAGAGTGGATATAGATTTACCACAGGAAGAAGAACAATATTGGAAACTATCTTAGATAGTAAGACACATTTAAATGTAAAAGAAATATATGAAAAAGTGAAAGAAAAGCATGTAGGATCCGCTACGGTGTACAGAGCTTTAAGAATATTTAATGAATTAGGAATAGTAAAAAAAATAAATATCAATGGAATAAGTTACTATGAAATGGAAATATTCAGTAAAAAACCCCTGCATATGCATTTTAAATGTTTTAATTGTAATAGTATAATTGATATAGATAGTCAAAGTTTAAACTTTGACTGTCTGAAACTAAATAAAAAAGTAGAAGCAGAAAATGACTTAGAAATATATGATTTAAATATTATGTTTATAGGATTATGTAGTAAATGCAGGGAGGAGTTAAAATGCCAAGGCCAACAAAGTTTAGAAGAGTAGAGTTTTTCCCGGAAAATACTTATTTTGTACCCTGGGGAAAACATAAGTGTGAAATTGAGGAAATTGTTTTAAAGGTAGAAGAACTTGAGGCAATGAGGTTAAAGGATATTGAAGAATTAAATCAAGAAGAATGTGCTCAAAAAATGCAGGTATCCAGGCAAACCTTTCAAAATATCATAGATAGTGCCAGAAAAAAAGTAGCTGTTGCTTTGACAGAAGGAAATGCCATAAGAATAAATGGAGGTGACTATACTACAACCTATTGCAAATTTAAGTGTTTACATTGTGGTAATGTATATGAAATAAAATATGAGCAGGATAGATATACTTGTCCTACTTGTGGTTCAGAAGAAGTTATATGCAATAAAAAGGCGAAATTCTGCAGAAAATGGTGTAGAAATATAAAGAAGGATAATAATGATTAAATTTGGAAAAGCTATTTATAAGTTTCCCAAATAAGAATAAAGATGTTATAATAAGGGCAGCATATAACAAAAATGGAGGAAAAGTTTATGAAAATAGCATTACCTAATAACGGAAATATGGTTAACCAACATTTTGGTATGAGTCAGAGTTTTGTAATTGTGACTGTTGAGAACAATAAAATTGGAGATGTTGAAGAAGTATCTACAGTTCAGTTAGCTCATCAACATGAGGGACTTGCAAATTTACTAGTAAAACATAATGTTGATTTAGTAATAACTGGAGGTATTGGCGGAGGAGCTTTGATGGGATTGCAGCAGTGCGGCCTCAAAGTAATAAAAGGGGCATCTGGGGAATACAGGGATGTTGTTCAAAGTTATATTGACGGAAAATTAGAAGATAAAAATGAGCTTTGCAATCATCACTGCGAGCACTAAACAAAAATAGAATTTCTAAACGAAAAATCAACTTATACTCCGGATATTTTTTACAACCTTCAGCTTGTTAACTATTTTGATAAGGCTAAGCAAAAAATTTGGAAAAATACTGAGAACTTTTGAAAACTCGTACCTCAAACAATTCAAAAGTTCTAGCTTTTTCAAAAATTTTTTCCTAAGCCTTATGTACAAAATATTTAAAAAAACTTCATTATTGTAAAAATATGCCTGCGTATAAGTTGATTTTTAAGTTATAAACTCAATGTTTAATTATAACTTAAAATAGCTGTTATGCTGTATTCATCAATTGTGCATAGTGAATTGTGACTTGATTACCTTGTTTTTTTATATTAAATCAAAATTTCGTATGTGCCAAAGTTAAGTCATAATTAATAAATTAAAATAAAATTTTATAAAAGCAGGAAAGATGGGTTCTAATATAGAATAACATAAATATAAATATTTACTAAGATATAAAGAAAGAGGTGTTTGGCATGGCAAAAACTAAAATATTAATACCTTTAGATGGAACTGATAGGAGCATGCATTCTCTTGATTTATTAAAAAAAATGTTTAAAAGAGATGAAGTAGAAGTTACAGTTATGAATATTTCAGAAATAGTTATAGTAAATGATATGGTGATTACGGATAAAGTTGATAGAGCACGTGAAACAGGAGAGATTGTTTTAGACAGGGCAGAAAAAGAACTTCAGGGATATACTGTAAACAAGTTTTTTGATTTTGGATATGCTGGAGATGAAATATTAAAAAAAGCTTCACAGGATAATTTCGACATTATAATAATGACTAAGTCTACTAAAAAGGGATTAGCCAGGATGGTTGGTTCTGTTACTAGTAAAGTTGTTAAAAATTCACCAAAGATAGTTATAATAGTTCCAGAATAGTTTAATTTAGCAATAGGATTAAATTTCCAAATCCTTGTTAAATATATACCAAACTAGTATAGATATTTTTTAAAGTACTATATTTGAACAATAGTAGTTCACCTAAAAAAATTAAAAAAATTTTTTGCATTTTTTTTTGAAAATCCTTTTCAAATTGTACATTGTTATGGTAATATGTAAGTAAAGAAGTTATGTAGTAATAATGTAAACGTTTCTTAATAATTTTACATCCAAGTAATGCTTAAAAAACAAAAATATGTCACATACGATTGTATATTTCAAACAACAATATTTATTTTCTCATTAAATTCACAAATTATTTATTGATAATATTACTAACCAAGATTATACTTAAATGGAAGTTTATTTTTTAACATTTTTATAGCAAATATATTTATTTTATGTAGTAAAAAGGTTATAATTATAATTGTATTTATTACAATTAATTAAAATAAAAAAATAGGGTTTTAGGTAAAATTAAGTTATTTTAAGAAGTAATTACGATAAAAATTGAAGTTATTTCTTTAAGGAGGGAATTATTAAAATGGAACAAAAAGAGATGTCAATTGATCAGGCTACTTTGCAATTGTTGGACAAGGCAAAAAAAGATGGGGTTGAAACAGCTTGGGACAGAAAAGTAGACATGAAGGTACAGTGTGGATTTGGGTCAGCAGGAGTTTGCTGTAGAAATTGCAGCATGGGTCCCTGTAGAGTAAGTCCAGTGCCAGGAAAAGGCGTTGAAAGAGGTATATGTGGAGCTACAGCAGATGTAATTGTATCTAGAAATTTTGCAAGAATGGTTGTAGGCGGAGCTGCTGCACATTCAGATCATGGTAGAAGTATAGCACTTAGTTTATACCATTGTAGTAAAGATGGAGATGTAAAAGTTAAAGATGAAAAGAAGTTGAAAGAAGTTGCTAAGATATATGATGTAGAAACTGAAGGAAGAGACATATATGATGTAGCACATGAAGTAGCAAAAAAAGGATTAGATGATTATGGTAGACAAATGGGAGAAGTTAAGTTGCCACCTTCCCTCCCACCAAAGAGAAAGGAAATATGGAATAAACTTGATATAGTTCCAAGGGCAATTGATAGAGAAATAGCAGCAGTTATGCATTCAACTCATATAGGATGTAATGCAGATGCAGAAAATATGATTAAAATGTCCATGAGATGCTCACTAGGTGATGGATGGCTAGGATCATATATGGCTACAGAATTTAGTGATATAATGTTTGGAACACCTCATTCTGTTGATACAGAAGCAAATCTTGGAGTACTTGAAAAAAATTCTGTAAATATAGTTTTACACGGACATGAACCACTTCTTTCAGAAATGATAGTAGAAGCAGCATCAGATCCAGAATTAATTGAACTTGCTAAGTCACTAGGCGCTGATGGAATAAACTTATGTGGAATGTGTTGTACTGGAAATGAAGCTTCCATGAGGCATGGTATTAAAATAGCAGGAAACTTTTTACAACAGGAATTGGCTGTAGTTACAGGAGCAGTAGATGGACTTATAGTTGATGTACAATGTATTATGCCAGCATTAGCAAAATTGTCCAAGTCATATCATACTAAATTTATAACGACTTCACCAAAAGCTCATATTACAGATTCAACTTATATCGAATTTGATGAAGAACATCCACTTGATTCAGCTAAGAATATTTTAAAAGAAGCAATATTAAACTTTAAAAATAGAGATCAAAGTAAAGTAATGATTCCTGAATTGAAATCAAAGGGAATTGTAGGATATAGTGTCGAAGAAGTAATAAATAAATTGGACAAAGTTGTAAATACACAAATAGGACCAATGCAAACTGTAAAACCTTTGGCAGATGTTTTAACATCAGGAGTATTAAGAGGTGCTGCAGCTGTAGTTGGTTGTAACAATCCTAAAGTTACACATGATTATGCACACATTGAAACTATAAAGGGATTAATAAAGAATGATGTAATTGTTGTTGTTACAGGTTGTGCAGCTCAGGCAGCAGCAAAATATGGCTTATTACAAAAAGAAGCAGCAGAAAAATATGCAGGACCAGGACTAGCTACAGTATGTAAACTTGTAGATATACCACCTGTACTTCATATGGGCTCTTGCGTTGATATAAGCCGTATATTAGACTTAGTTGGTAGAGTAGCTAATTTCTTAGGTACAGATATGAGTGACCTTCCAGTTGTAGGTGTAGCACCTGAATGGATGTCAGAAAAAGCTGTTTCTATAGCTACTTATGTAGTAACTTCAGGTATAGATACTTGGCTTGGAGTAACACCTCCAGTAACAGGTGGTCCAGAAGTTGTTGACATTCTTACAAATAAAATAGAAGACTGGGTAGGAGCTAAATTCTTTATAGAAACAGATCCTCATAAAGCAGTTGAACAAATTTTAAATAGAATGAATGAAAAACGTAAAAAATTAGGTATCTAATAATTAAGGCAAGCAATTATCATGCCAAAATTAAAATGACATGAAAGCTCGTTTTAATTTTACAGTGGCTCAATATGATATAAAAATGTATTCTCAAAATGATATGAAGCCAAGTTTACATATCATTTTGAGAAGAATTTTAATTTAAAAATGGTAAAATGTAGAATGAAGCTTATAATTTATCTACAAATACATAAATTATAAGGGAATATATTTGTAGATAAAAGTATATATTAAGTTTGTATTTTAAATAAATTAGATAAAATGGTTGTTCAAAATGGGAGGGACTACATATGAAAATGAAAATGGCTATAACAGGTAAAGGTGGTGTAGGTAAAACTACATTTTCAGCGATAATGAGTAAAATATATGCAGAAGAAGGATATAATGTTTTAGCTGTGGATGCAGATCCTGATCCCAATTTGGCATTAGCATTAGGATTTCCAAAAGAGATAGCAGATGAAATTGTTCCAATTTCAGAAATGAAAAAGTTAGTAGCAGAGAGAACAAATTCTACTCCAGGATCCTTTGGAAAAATGTTTAAAATAAATCCTAAAGTTGATGATATACCGGAAAGATATTGCAAGGAATACAAAGGTGTAAGACTTTTAACTATGGGAACAGTTGATACAGGCGGAACAGGGTGTTTCTGCCCGGAAAATGTTTTGCTTAAAAAACTCACGTCACATTTAATGCTCCAAAACAAAGACATCGTCATAATGGATATGGAAGCAGGTATTGAACATTTGGGAAGGGGAACAGCACAAGGTGTAGATGTATTTATTGTTGTTGTAGAACCTGGAATAAGAAGTATACAAACGTTCAAACATGTAAAAAAATTAGCTAAGGATATAGGAATAGAAAAGATATTTGTAGTGGCAAATAAAATTAGAAGTAAAAAAGACGAAGAATTTGTATTGGAAAATATAGATGAAAAAGAATGTCTTGGATTTATACATTATAGTGACACAGTTGGAAGTTCTGATAGAGTCAATCAATCTCCTTACGATTCCAATAAAGAAACCGTTCAGGAGGTAAAAAATATAAAACAAAAATTAGAAATGGGGGTATTTTAAATGACTTATAAATCAGATATAGAAATAGCTCAAGAATGCAAAATGAAGGACATTAAGGAAATTGCAAAGAAATTAAATATTTCCGAAGATGATATTGAATTGTACGGTAAATACAAAGCAAAGGTAAATTACAACTTGTTAAAGACTACACCTAGTAAGAATGGAAAACTTATACTGTGTACAGCTATAAACCCAACACCTGCTGGAGAAGGAAAAACTACTACAGCAATAGGTGTAGCAGATGCATTAAATAGAATGGGAAAATCTGTTGTTGTTGCACTTAGAGAACCATCTATGGGACCTGTATTTGGTATAAAAGGTGGAGCTGCCGGCGGTGGATATGCTCAAGTAGTACCTATGGAAGACATAAACCTACACTTTACAGGAGATATACATGCACTCACTGCTGCTAACAATTTACTTGCAGCAATGATTGATAATCATATATATCAAGGCAATAAACTTAACATAGACCCAAGAAGAATTGCTTGGAGAAGATGTGTAGACATGAACGATAGACAATTAAGGTTTATTGTTGATGGATTAGGTGGAAAAGCTAATGGAACACCTAGAGAAGATGGATTTGATATAACAGTTGCTTCAGAAATAATGGCTATATTCTGTCTATCAAGTGACATAATAGATTTAAAGAAGAGGATTGCTAAAATAGTTATAGGATACACTAGAGATGGCAAGCCTGTAACAGCTCATGATTTAAAAGCTGAAGGAGCTATGGCAGCACTTCTTAAAGATGCATTAAAACCAAATCTAGTTCAAACTCTTGAAGGAACACCAGCATTTGTACACGGTGGACCATTTGCGAATATAGCTCATGGATGTAACTCAATAATGGCTACTAGAATGGCTCTTCACTTCGGTGATTATGTAGTTACTGAGGCAGGTTTCGGTGCTGACCTAGGTGCTGAAAAATTCTTAGATATCAAGTGCAGAATGGCAGGATTAAAACCAGATGCAGTAATAATAGTTGCTACAGTTAGAGCATTAAAATACAATGGCGGAGTTCCAAAGGCTGACTTAAATAATGAAAACTTAGAAGCTCTTGAAAAAGGACTTCCAAATCTATTAAAACATGTAGAGAATATAACTAAGGTATATAAATTACCAGCAGTAGTTGCATTAAATGCATTCCCTACAGATACAAAGGCAGAATTAAAATTAGTAGAAGATAAATGTAAAGAATTAGGCGTAAACGTAAAATTATCAGAAGTTTGGGCTAAAGGCGGCGAAGGTGGAAAAGAAGTTGCCAAAGAAGTACTTAGACTTATAAAAGAAGAGAAAAATGACTTCCAGTTTGCTTATGATGAGAAGTTACCAATTAGAGATAAAATAAGGGCAGTAGCTCAAAAGATATATGGTGCTGATGATGTTATTTTCACAAGCCAGGCAGATAAAGAAATTGATGAGCTTGAAAAATTAGGATTTGGACAAACTCCAGTATGTATAGCAAAGACTCAGTACTCACTGACTGATGACCAAACTAAACTTGGAAGACCAACAGGATTTAACATTACAGTAAGACAGGTTACAATTTCTGCTGGAGCAGGTTTTGTAGTTGCAGTAACTGGTTCAATAATGAAGATGCCAGGTCTTGGAAAAGTTCCAGCTGCTGAGAGAATAGATGTAGATGAAAATGGAGTAATAAGTGGATTATTCTAAAAACATTTAGGAGGAAATGATATGAAATTAGCAGATAAGAGCTGCACTGATTTTATAGAAGTTCTTGCATCTAAAGCTGCAACTCCTGGCGGAGGCGGAGGCTCAGCTATTGTGGGAGCCATAGGTATGGCGCTTGGAGGAATGGTATGTAACCTTACAATAGGAAAGAAAAAGTATGCACAATATGATGAAAAGGTAAAAGGCATACTTAAAAGAGCTTATGAACTTCAAGCAGAGCTTTTAAAGATGGTAGATGCAGATGCAGAATGTTTTTTACCACTTTCAAAAGCTTATGGAATGCCTAAAGATACAGAGGAACAGAAAAAAATAAAAGCGGAAACTTTAGAAAAGTGTCTAAAGAAAGCTTGTGGTGTTCCAGTGAGTATTGTTAAACAAGCTTATGAGGCAATTAAACTTCATGAAGCACTTGTAGACAATTGCTCTAAACTTGCAATAAGTGACGTAGGAGTAGGAGTTCAGTGTTTAAGAGCTGCTATTGTTGGGGCACAACTTAATGTAATGATCAACATAAATTCTATCAAGGATGCAGAGTATGTTAAAAAGGTAAAAGAGGAGACAGAACCTTTAGTTGAAGAAGGCATTAAGATTGCAGATAAGGTATATGAAAAAGTAGTTAGTGCACTTTCCAAGTAAAAATATTATTCTCCGGAAGAAACTTGAGTTTCTTCCGGAGGCACTTGTAAATTAGTTTACTATAGTACAGATAGCTAATTTTAATATGAAGGAGATATAAGTATGGGTCAAATAATTAAAGGTAAACCGGTGGCAGATGCTATAAGTGAGGCTTTAACTAAAGAAGTTAGTGATTTAAAGGTAAAGGGTATTACTCCAAAACTTACATTGGTAAGAGTTGGGGCAAACGGAAGTGACCTTGCTTATGAAAAAGGAGCTCTAAAAAAGTGCGAAAAAATTGGAATAGAGGCAGGCGTTAAAGAGCTACCAGAGGATATATCACAAGATAAATTTATTGAAGAGTTGAAAAAGATAAATGATGATAAAAGCGTAAATGCTATAATGGTATTTAGGCCATTTCCTAAGCAATTAGATGAAAGTGTTATAAAGTATATAATCGCGCCTGAAAAAGATGTAGATTGTTTTAGTCCTGTAAATGTTGCTAAAATAATGGAAAATGATCAAACTGGATTTGCACCTTGTACACCATCTGCCGTTATAGAAATTCTTAAACATTATAAAGTTCCTATGAAGGGAAAAAATGCAGTTGTAGTAGGAAGATCTATGGTAGTTGGAAAACCAATGTGTATGTTGCTTTTAAGTGAAAATGCTACAGTTACAGTATGTCATTCAAAAACTACTGACATGCCAAAAGTTTGTTCTCAGGCAGACATACTGGTAGTGGGTATAGGAAAAGCTAAAATGATAGATTCAAAGTATGTTAAAAATGGTGCTGTAGTTATAGATGTAGGTATAAATGTAGATGAAAGTGGAAATTTATGTGGAGATGTAAATACGGATGATTGTGAAGCAAAAGCTTCTATGATAACGCCAGTTCCAAGAGGAGTAGGTTCAGTTACTTCATCTATACTTGCACAACATATTGTAAAAGCTTGTAAATTACAGAATAATCTATAAACCTGTGAAATAAATGGAGGAATAAATATGATTATTTCAGAAAAAAAACCTTTTGATGAATTATTGGAGTACCTTAAGGATAGTAAAAAAGTAATAATCACAGGATGTTCTTTGTGTGCAACTACTTGTAAAGTAGGTGGAGAAGAAGAAGTATTGGCAATGAAGGCCAAATTAGAGGAACAAGGTAAAGAAGTTTTAGGATATAAAATACTTGATCCTGCCTGTAATTATTTGAAAACAAGAAAAGATTTAAAATCCTTAAAGGCTGAATTAAAGGAAGCAGATGCAGTAGTATCCCTATCTTGTGGAGATGGAACTCAAACTGTAGCCAAGTTAGTAAAGATTCCTGTTTACCCAGGAAATAATACTATGTTTATAGGTGAAGTAGAAAGAGTTGGACAATATTCAGAAGCTTGTAAGGCATGTGGAAATTGCCAGCTTGGATGGACAGGTGGAATATGTCCAATTACAATGTGTGCAAAGGGACTTTTAAATGGACCTTGTGGCGGTGCAAGAGATGGCAAATGTGAAGTTGATCCTGAAAATGATTGTGCTTGGATATTAATATATAACAAATTAAAAGAACTAGGAAAGCTAGACAATCTAGACAAGCTAAGAGAACCGAGAGATTATCAAATAAGTGCTCATCCTAGAAAAATAAATTTAAATGCTAAGTAGTAATCAGAAGGGGGATTAAAAAAATGAGCTTATTGAAGGAAGCTTTTGAAAAGGGAGAGTTTGCAGTTACAGCTGAAATGGCACCTCCAAAGGGAACGGATCTTTCTCATTTAATTGAATGTGCCAAAAAGATAAAAGGAAGAGTTCATGGAGTTAATGTAACGGATTTCCAGTCTGCTACGTTAAAAGCTACATCTTTAGCTACTTGTAAAGTATTAAAGGATGCAGGCTTAGAACCTGTATTTCAAATAACAGGAAGAGATAGAAATAGAATAGCAATTCAAGGAGAATTGTTATCTGCAGGTGTTTTTGAAATTGAAAATGTTTTAGCTCTTACTGGAGATTATACTGCTACAGGAGATCACCCTGGTGCAAAACCAGTTTATGATCTAGATAGTGTTGGAATATTACAGGTGGCAAGCATTTTAAATGGTGGAAAAGATATGGGTGGAACTGAATTAAAAGGGAAACCGGATTTCTTCTTAGGGGCTTGCGTTACACCGAGGTATGATCCATTAGAGCTTCAAGTTATAAAGATGAAGAAGAAAATTAAAGCTGGAGCTAAATTCTTTCAAACTCAAGCTGTTTATGATATGGAAACTTTAAAGAAATTCAAAGAAGAAACTAAAGCTCAAGGTATAGATGCTAAAGTTATGGTAGGCATAATACCTTTAAAGTCAGCTGGCATGGCTAAATATATGAATAAAAACGTACCTGGTATATTCGTACCTGATGAACTTATAGATAGAATGAAGAATGCTGAGGATAAAGTTCAAGAAGGCATAAAGATAGCAGGAGAATTTATAAAGACTGTAAAAGAATCAGGACTTTGCGATGGAGTTCATATAATGGCAATTGGTGCGGAAGAAAATGTGCCATTAATATTGGACGAAGCAGGATTATAAAAATATAGGATTAAAAAATAAGGGGCGATTAGAAATGAAAGTAGTTGTAATTGGTGGAGGACCAGGAGGATATGTAGCTGCACTACAAGCTGCTATTTTAGGAGCAGATGTTACTGTAGTTGAAAAAAAATATGTAGGAGGAACTTGTTTAAATGTAGGATGTATACCTACAAAAGCATTACTTGCTTCTACAGATATTTTAAGTGCAGTAAAAGAAGCATCAAAATTTGGAATTAATGTTGAAGGCGAAGTAAAAGCTGATTTTGATGCAATTATGAAGAGAAAAAATAAAGTGGTAGATCAACTTGTAAAAGGTATAGAATTTATGTTTGAACACAGAGGAGTAAAGCTTGTAAGAGGAGCAGGAAAACTTATAAGCAATAAAGAGGTAGAGGTTACAAAGCAGGATGGATCTAAAGAATCCATAACGGCAGATAAAATTATACTTGCTACTGGTTCTGTGCCTGTTACACCTGGAGTATTCAAGTATGATGGTAAAAAGGTTATAACTTCAGATGAAGTTTTAAATTTAGAAAAACTTCCAAAGTCAATGATATTAGTTGGTGGAGGTCCTATAGGTTGTGAAATAGGATTCTTCTTAAATAGTATGGGAGTAGAAGTTAAAGTTGTTGAAGCTCTTCCTCATCTTGCACCACTTGAAGATGAAGATGTGGCAAAACAACTTCAGAGAATTTTTAAACAGCATAAGATAAAATACTTTGTAGGTGATGGTATAACTAATGTAGAAGTTAAAGATGATACAGTAACTGCTACATTAGGCAGCGGAAAGGTTTTGGAAGCTGAAACACTTCTTATAGCAGTAGGAAGAAGAACTTATACTGAAGGTTTAGGCTTAGATGATATAGGTATTAAAAAAGATCAAAAAGGAAGAATAATTGTAAATGAATATTTAGAAACTAATGTAGAGGGAGTTTATGCAATAGGTGATTTAATTCCTACTCCTGCCCTTGCACATGTAGCTTCAAGAGAAGGTGTTGTAGCTGTTCAAAATGCAGTTTTAGATAAAAAGAAGAAAATGAGCTACAAAGCAGTACCTGGCTGTACATTTGTAGAACCAGAAATAGCTTCTGTAGGTATGAAAGAGAAAGATGCTGAAAAAGCAGGAATTCAATACAAGGTTGGAAGATTTGATTTTAGAGGACTTGGAAAAGCTCAAGCTATGGGCAAATTGCAAGGATTTGTAAAGATTATTACAGACGAAAAGGACGTAATAATTGGAGCTGCTATTGTAGGTGATAGAGCAACAGATATGATTTCAGAACTTGGTGTTGCTTGTGAACTTGGCTTAACAGCAGAAAAAGTTGGTGAAGTTATTCATCCACATCCAACTTTGTCTGAGGCAATGATGGAAGCTCTTCATGATGTACACAAACAATGTGTTCATTCTGTTGATTAAATTAATTACTTAATAAAATTGTTTAATATGTATAGGGCTTACTGCCCTATGCATATAATATAGATGTTTTCTACATAAGAGGCATAAAAATTTATCGTAGGCTTTTTATAAGTAATCTGAAACACAGCAATATAAGGAGGTTATACTATGGGATATAAAATAGCTGTAGCAGGTAAAGGTGGTACCGGTAAAACTACTTTGACAGGTCTTTTAATAGATTATTTAGTAAAAAAAGGTTCAGGACCTATTTTAGCAGTAGATGCTGATGCAAATGCTAATTTAAATGAAGTACTTGGAACAGACATTGAGGAAACTATTGGACAAATAAAAGAAGATGTAAATAAAAAATCACTTTCAGGGGATAATTTTCCTGGAGGTATGATGAAAGCAGATTATTTAAAGTATAAATTAAATGCATCAGTAACTGAAGGAGACGGTTATGACCTTATTGTTATGGGAAGATCCCAGGGGCCAGGATGTTATTGTTATGTTAATGGAATACTTAAAGCACAAGTGGATTCACTTTCTGGTAATTACGATTACATAGTAGTTGATAATGAAGCGGGAATGGAACACTTGAGTAGAAAACTTATAGATCCTATTGATACCCTATTTCTGATAAGCGATTGTTCCAGAAGAGGTATACAGGCTGTTGGAAGAATAAAACAGTTAGTTGCTGAATTAAAGTTAACAGTTGGCCAAATCTTTCTTATCGTAAATAGAGCTCCAGAAGGTAAATTGAATTCAGGAATAAAAGAAGAAATAAAAAAACAAGAACTGGATTTAGTAGGAGTTGTGCCGATGGACCAAATGGTCTATCAATTTGATTCAGATGGAAAAGCATTAGTAGAGCTGCCAGAGGATTCTTCATGCAGAAAAGCATTGAATGAAATACTATCAAAAATTCAATTTGAAAATTAAATTAAGGAGGCATACATTATGTTCAAAAAACCAACACAAAAATTTTCAGGCAAAATTGGTGAAGTTGAAATTGGAACAGGAGAAAAAGCATTAAAATTAGGAGGAGAATCAGTATTACCATTTTACACTTTTGATGGAGATACAGGAAATAGCCCAAAAGTAGGTATGGAAATTTTAGATGTATATCCAGAAGACTGGATAGATTCTTTAAAAGACATATACAAGGATGTTGCAAAAGACCCTGCTAAATGGGCACAATTTGTAGAAGAAAAATATAGTCCAGATTTTATATGCTTGAGGCTTATAAGTGCTGATCCAAATGGTGCAGATGCTTCACCAGAAGATTGTGCTAAAACAGCTAAAGCAGTAGTTGAAGCTATAAAAACTCCATTAGTAGTTGCAGGTACAGGAAACCATGAAAAAGATGCAAAATTATTTGAAAAAGTTGCCCAGGAAACTGAAGGACACAATATACTTTTAATGTCTGCAGTAGAAGATAACTATAAGACAGTAGGAGCTGCAGGTGTAATGGCTTATAATGACAAAGCTGTAGCTGAATCTTCAGTTGATATAAACCTTGCAAAACAGATAAATATTTTAATGAACCAACTTGGAATAGACAATACAAAGTTTGTTGACAACGTAGGATGTTCAGCAGGTGGATATGGTTATGAATATGTTATATCAACTTTAGATAGAGTAAAACTTGCAGCACTTGGTCAAAATGATAAAACTCTTCAAGTTCCTATAATAAGTCCTGTTTCTTTTGAAGCTTGCAAAGTAAAAGAAGCAATGGATTCAGAAGAAGATTCACCACAATGGGGAAGTCAGGAAGATAGAACAATTTCCATGGAAGTTGCAACAGCATCTGGAATATTAGCATCAGGAAGCGATGCTATAGTATTACGTCATCCAAAATCTGTAGAAGTAATGAGAAATTTTATTAAAGAACTATTAGGTTAATTAAAATTTATACTGGGATTAAATAAGGAGGATTAAAAATGGCTTTAACAGGATTAAATATATTTAAGTTAACACCAAAAAAGAATTGTAAGGATTGTGGTTTTCCTACTTGTCTAGCTTTTTCAATGAAAGTAGCAGCAGGAGCTGTAGAGATAGGAAAATGTCCTCATATGAGTGATGAGGCAATGGAAAAATTAGCTGAAGCTACTGCACCAATTATGAAGACAATAACTATTGGTAAGGGAGATAACGAATATAAATTAGGCGGAGAAACTGTTTTATTCCGTCATGAAAAAACTTTTGTAAATAGAAATAGATTTGCAGTTGCATTTTCCGATAGTATGGATGATGCAGAAGTAGATGCTAAAATTCAACATATAAAAGATGTAGATTATGTTAGAATCGGTGAAGAAATGAAAGCCGAATTTGCTGCAATAAAATATGCAGGAAATAAAGACAAATATCTTGCTTTGATAAATAAAATAAAAGCAAGCGGAGTAAAAGTAGCTTATGCTCTAGTTTGTGAAGATGCAGCAGTAATGAAAGAAGCTCTTCCACTAGTTAAAGATGAAAATCCATTAGTTTATGGAGCTAATAAAGATAACTTCAAAGAAATGGTTGAACTTGTAAAAGGAGATAAATTAGCTTTAGGTGTAAAGGCAGACGGATTGGAAGCTCTTTATAGTTTAGTAGAAGAAATACAAAAATTAGGATATAAGAACTTAGTACTTGATCCAGGTGGAAAATCCATTAAAGAAGCTTTTGAAAATACAGTTCAAATCAGAAGAATAAATATTCAAGGTCAGGATAGAACTTTTGGATATCCTTCTATACTATTCCTAGATGAACTTACTAAAGCTGATAAATTTATGGAAGTAGCTTTATCTACATTATTTACTTTGAAATATGGTTCATTACTTGTTTTAAGTGATATGGATTATGCAAGAGCACTTCCTCTTTATAGTATAAGACAGAATGTATTTACAGATCCACAAAAACCAATGACAGTTGATTTGGGTATACATGGAATAAATAATCCAGATGAAAATTCACCAGTATTATGTACTGTTGACTTTGCTCTTACTTACTTCCTAGTTTCAGGAGAAGTTGAAAGATCTAAAGTTCCAGTATGGATGGTTATACCAGATGCAGGCGGATATTCTGTTCTTACATCCTGGGCTGCAGGTAAATTTACTGGTGCCGCAATAGCTGATGAAATAAAGAAGTGTGGAATAACAGAGAAAACTAAGAACAGAACACTTATAATTCCAGGAAAGGTTGCAGTTTTAAAAGGTGAATTAGAGGAACTTCTTCCAGATTGGAATATAGTAATTAGTAGTACAGAAGCTATGTTTATTCCTAAGTTATTAAAAGAGTTAACTGCTAAGTAAAAATTATTATAAGTAAAAAATAGGCAATGATTAAAAATTTTTAATTATTGCCTGACAATATAAATTAATACTAGTTTATAAAGATTAAGGTAAATAGGAGGTCATCTGAACATGGATAAATTTATGATCATAGGCGAAAGAATTCACTGCATATCTCCATCTATAAGGAAGGCTATTGAGGAGAGAAATCCTGAACCAATATTTAAAAGAGCAAAAGAACAATTGGCTGCAGGAGCTAATTATCTAGATTTTAATATAGGACCAGCAAGAAAAGATGGAGAAGAAATAATGCAGTGGGGTGTTAAGGCTCTTCAAAGTGAATTTGACAATGTTCCACTAGCACTTGATACAACAAATAAGAAGGCTATAGAGGCAGGACTTAAAGTTTACAATAGAGAAAAAGGGAAACCTATCATAAATTCTGCAGATGCAGGAGAAAGAATTGGAAATATAGATTTAGCTGCAGAATATGATGCTATGAGCATAGCACTTTGTGCAAAAGAAGGAATAACAAAAGACAATGATGAAAGAATAGCATATTGTACAGAAATGCTTGAAAAAGGTATGGGTCTTGGAATGGAGCCTACAGATTTACTGTTTGATCCATTATTCTTAGTAATAAAGGGCATGCAGGATAAACAAAAAGAAGTATTAGAGGCTATTAAATTAATAAGTGATATGGGTCTTAGAACTTGCTGTGGATTAAGCAATGTTTCAAACGGAGCACCTAAGGAAATAAGACCAATAATGGATGCAACTTTTGCAGCTATGGCAATACAATGTGGTCTTACTTCTGCAATAATGAATCCATGTGATAAGAGATTAATGGAGACAATAAAAACTTGTGATGTTGTAAATGGTGCTGTTTTATATGCAGATTCTTACTTAGAGTTATAATTTAGAGTTATAATTTATAATATTTTAAATTAGGAGGGGCTAAAAATGAATTTATATCAAACTATATTCACTGGGTCAAAGCAAGCTTTAGCAGCTGCTGAAGATATTGTTAAGAAAGCTATTGATGAGAAGGGTAGAGACTATAAAGTAGCATTTCCTGATACTGCATATTCATTACCAGTAATTTTTGCAGCTACAGGAAAAAAGATAACTAATGTAGGAGAATTAGAAGGTGCATTAGATATAGTAAGAAGTTTGATAGTTGAGGAGGAAATGCTTGATAAGCTTTTAAATTCAGGACTTGCAACAGCTGTTGCAGCAGAAATTATAGAAGCCGCAAAGTATGTACTTTCAGATGCTCCTTATGCAGAACCATGTGTAGGATTTATCTCAGATCCAATAATTAGATCATTTGGAGTACCGCTTGTTACAGGTGATGTTCCAGGTGTAGCAGTTGTACTTGGAGAATTCCCAGATTCTGAAACCGCAACAAAAGTAATAAAGGATTACCAATCAAAAGGATTACTTACTTGTTTGGTAGGCAAGGTAATAGATCAGGCTATAGAAGGTAAAGTTAAGATGGGACTTGACCTCAGGGTTATTCCACTTGGATATGATGTTACATCCGTAATTCATATTGTAAGTTTTGCTATAAGAGCTGCACTTATATTCGGAGGAATTAAGGGCGGACAGTTAAATGATATATTGAAATATACAGCAGAAAGGGTACCTGCTTTTGTAAATGCATTTGGACCATTAAGCGAACTTGTAGTTTCAGCTGGTGCAGGAGCTATAGCACTTGGATTCCCTGTACTAACTGATCAGGTTGTACCAGAAGTTCCTACATTGTTGTTAACTCAAAAAGATTACGATAAAATGGTTAAAACTTCATTAGAAGCTAGGAATATAAAGATAAAGATAACTGAAATTCCAATTCCAGTTGCTTTTGCAGCAGCATTTGAAGGTGAAAGAATAAGAAAGAATGACATGCTTGCAGAATTTGGTGGAAATAAGACTAAGGCTTGGGAATTAGTTATGAAAGAGGATGCTGGTTCAATTGAAGACCATAAGATAGAAATTATAGGACCAGATATAGATACTATAGATAAGGCTCCTGGAAGAATGCCTCTTGGAATGCTTGTTAAAGTAAGTGGAACAAATATGCAGAAAGATTTTGAGCCAGTCCTTGAAAGAAGACTTCACTATTTCTTAAACTATATAGAAGGAGTAATGCATGTTGGTCAGAGAAATATGACTTGGGTAAGAATAGGTAAGGAAGCTTATGAAAAAGGATTTAGATTGAAACATTTTGGAGAAGTAGTATATGCTAAAATGTTAGATGAATTTGGTTCAGTTGTAGATAAATGTGAAGTAACTATAATAACTGATCCAGATAAGGCTGAAGAATTTGAAGGCAAATACGCTGTACCAAGATATACAGAAAGAGATGCAAGACTTGAATCATTAGTTGATGAAAAAGTTGATACTTTCTATTCATGTAATTTGTGTCAATCCTTTGCACCTGCACATGTATGTATAGTAACTCCTGAAAGACTTGGACTTTGCGGTGCAGTTTCATGGCTTGATGCTAAAGCTACACTTGAATTAAATCCAACAGGACCATGTCAGGCAGTTCCAAAAGAAGGCGTGGTTGATGAAAATTTAGGTATTTGGGAAAAAGTAAATGAAACTGTTTCAAAAATTTCTCAAGGTGCTGTAACTAATGTTACATTGTATAGTATATTACAAGATCCAATGACTTCCTGTGGATGTTTTGAGTGTATTACAGGTATAATGCCAGAAGCAAATGGTGTTGTAATGGTAAACAGAGAATTTGGTGCAACAACTCCTCTTGGAATGACATTTGGTGAACTTGCATCTATGACAGGTGGTGGAGTTCAGACTCCAGGATTTATGGGACATGGAAGACAATTCATAGCTTCAAAGAAGTTTATGAAAGGTGAAGGCGGACTTGGTAGAATAGTTTGGATGCCAAAAGAATTAAAAGACTTTGTTGCAGAAAAATTAAATAAGACAGCAAAGGAATTATATAATATAGATAATTTTGCAGATATGATCTGTGATGAAACTATAGCTACAGAATCTGAAGAAGTAGTAAAATTCTTGGAAGAAAAGGGCCATCCTGCATTAAAGATGGATCCAATAATGTAGCAGAATTTTTCAAGTACTTAAATGATAGTGACAGGAGCAACTGTCACTATTGTTTTAATTAATGAATCATTAAGTTGAGAGTGTAAGTCTGAAATTTTGCATAAACCGTTTACTCATCCAATTGTAAAAATTTAATTTATAAAGGAGTGTTATTTATGGATTTTCCAAAAGAATTAAAGTATAGCAAAGAACACACATGGGCAAAGATTGAAGGAGACACAGCACTTATAGGCATAAGTGATTTTGCACAGGATCAACTTGGAGAGATATTATTTGTAGAGATGCCAGAAGTAGGAGATCAAATTACTCAAGGAAAATCTCTTGGAGTTGTTGAATCATCTAAAAAAGCTTCAGATGTAATATCTCCATTATCTGGAGAAGTTTTAGAAATTAATGAGAAGTTAGATGATGAACCGGAATATGTAAATGAAAATGCTTATGATGCATGGATAGTAAAAATAAAAGTAAAAGACAGCGGAGAAGTTAAAAACTTAGTAGACGCTTCCGAATATGAAGCAAGTGTGAAATAAATTTTGAAATAAACAAAGGTTACTTTTCACAAGGAGGTATTCACAAAATATGGTAAAAGTTAAATTTACTCCATACAACAAAGAAATAGATGTTTTAGAAGGAGAAAATCTGCTGGAGACTATCAGAAAAGCAGGTGTATTTATAGACACTCCATGTAATGGAAGTGGGTCCTGTGGAAAATGTAAAGTTAAGATAACAACTGGAAGTGTTATATCAGAAGATAGCAGGCATATTACAGAAAAGGAAAAACAGGAAGGATATGTGCTTGCTTGTCAGTGTAAAGTTAAAGAAGATATAGTAGTAGAAATACCAGGCACTGCATCATCTTCAATGCATGGAATGAAAATAGAAGATTTCTCAAGCAAGAGAGAACATGATATATTTGAAAGAGCTAAAAATCAAATATTAAAATGTGGTATGGAATTTAAGACCTATGTGAGGAAAGACTATTTAGAGTTAGATCCTCCTAATTTAAATGATAATATATCCGATTTTGAAAGATTAAAAAGGCATATTAAAAATCATTTAAATTGTAATAATGTATTTTGTAGGTTACCCATATTGAGGAAGATACCTCAGCTTTTGAGAGAGTCAGATTTTAAAGTAACCATAACTCATATACCTAGGGGAGTAGGTAAAACTACAATTATTGATATAGAAAAAGGGGATACGACAGATAAGATTTATGGAGTGGCAGTGGATATTGGTACTACATCTGTGGCAGCGTGTTTGGTGGATTTATACAATGGTGAATTAATTGCAAAAGCTTCATCTGGAAATGCTCAAATAAAGTATGGAGCAGATGTTATAAACAGAATAATGTATTCTACTAAAGGTAACGGACTACAGGAATTGAATCACGCAGTAATACAGGAAACTATAAATCCCCTCTTAAATAAGATGTATATGGATTCAGGAATAAGAAAGGAACAAGTGGTATCCTTTGTTACGGCTGGTAATACAACTATGTCTCATCTTTTTTTGGGGTTGTATTCAAATTTTTTAAGAATGGAGCCATATATACCTGCTTTTGTTAAGACTCCTTTTATAAAAGCTTCCGAGCTAAATATAGAAGTTAACCCTGAAACATTTATATATTTGATACCTTGTGTAGCAAGTTATGTAGGGGGAGATATAACTGCAGGTGTATTGTCTTCGGGAATGTGGAATACTGAAGATAATATACTATTTATAGATTTAGGAACAAATGGTGAAATTGTATTTGGAAATAAAGAATATCTGATGACCTGTGCTTGTTCTGCAGGACCTGCCTTTGAAGGTGGAGAAATAAGTTGTGGAATGAGGGCATCAGGAGGTGCCATAGAAAAGGTTAAAATAGGTAGTGACTATGAACCTATAATTAGCGTTATTGGCAATGAAAAGCCTCTTGGAATATGTGGATCAGGTATTATAGATTTAATATGTTCAATGATGTTTGCAGGAATTATCGATAGAAAGGGCAAAATAGTAAAAAATTTAAAAACTAATAGAGTTAGATTTGATGAAAATGAAATTGGGGAATATATTTTAGTTTTTAAAGAACAATATGATTTGGATAGAGATGTAAGTATAACAGATGTGGATATAGACAATTTTATCAGGGCAAAAGCAGCAATCTATTCTGGAATTACTACACTTTTAAACAACCTGGGAATGGATTTTACCATGATTGATAAAATCTATATAGCAGGAGGTATAGGAAATAGTTTAAATATAGATAATGCCGTAAAGATAGGAATGCTTCCTGATATAGATCAGCATAAAATAAATTATATAGGTAATAGTTCTCTTATGGGATGCTATTTGACACTGATGAGTGAGGATGCAAGACATAAATTGGAGGAAATAGCAAATCATATGACATATGTAGAGCTTAGCGTAGATCCATTATATATGGATCAGTTTGTATCAGCTTGTTTCCTGCCGCATACGGATATAGAAAAATTTCCTACTGTTAAAAAGCTTTTAGATAAATCTCTTTAGTCATATTAAAATTAATATTCTGCTATTTTATCGCTATGTTATTTTAATAACATAGTAAAAGGAGTATACTTAAATTGAAGTTAACTTTTAACTTAGGGTAAACATTTATTCTGATATCAGATTGGGCGAGTACCTTACCTGATATCAGAATTAATACCCTGTTTATATGTAAAATTTAAGAGGAGGTAATAAAAATGTGTGAATCAACAGCTTATTTGGTAACGCCTGAAGGTGAACGTAAAATTATGGATTATGTAGTGGATATAATTCCAAAAGAAAATGGTAAGTTGTCATTGACAGACATTTTAGGAGAAGAAGAGATAATAGAAGGAATGTTAAAGGAAGTAAGACTTTTGGAGCATAAGATTGTAATAGAAAAGGCAATGTAGCTATTGTATAAGGAGGTACTAGAATGAACAACGAACATGAATGCCACTATCATCATGATGATACACCTCATACTCATGAACATTATCATGATGGTATAGCTCATACTCATACACATGTTCACGATGATGATCACCATCATACACATGAAATGTTAGATGGCGATGAAAGTAAGGAAGAAAAAACATTAAAGATACTTTTAGGTCATTGGGTTGAGCATAATAAATCCCATGAAGAAGGATTTGCAGAATGGGTAGAAAAATCAAAAAATATGGGGAAAGCAGAAACTTCACAATTTATTGAAAAGGCAATTGAATTTATGAAACAAGCTGACAATATGTTGGAAGAAGCAGAAAAGCATATGGAATAGCTTAGGTTAAGTTTGTTAAACAACTTCAATTTTATCAATGAATCTTACTTAGTGGGATCCACTAAGTTTAGATGAATTATCTAGGGGCGTAGCTATTGTTATGCACAGCATAAGAACTCTAAATCGCTAAATCTCAAGAGTTCTAGTATCTCCCACCTTGATAGAAGTGGAAGAGTTACAGTAGATAGCCATCAGATGAAAATATAGGATTGAAGTTGTTTAGTCCTATATACCATCTATGAGGAGATTATATAATTATTAGAAAATTAAAAAAATAATAATGCTATTTGTTTTGGAGGGATGTAGTAGATGTACAAGAATGGTATAGACAAAAAACCAAAGGATGAAATACCCTATGATCACTATAAAAGTGTATTTAAGAATTTTAAACCTGAAGTAATGGCAAAAAATACAGGGTGTGTATACAATGAATCCAGAGGAGAAATAGAAGTAAAGTTGATGGGAAAAAATGTAATAGTAAAATATCCTTCCGGTGAGGTTCTTAATGAGGATGGTTCTGAAATAGAAAAATATCCTCCTAAGACTTTAATTTTGAGATATCTGATGCAGGGCAAAGGATTAGCACCTTCTGATAAATATATAACCTATAGAGAAGTAGATGGCGGAAATGTGTACTATAGTAATTTTTATGGAAGATGTCTATTAAGGTTATCTAAAACCTTTGGAAACAATATAAACAAATTTAAAGAAGTGTTTGAAAGTCTAGGAGCTCAAGAAGTAAGCATGGGGGATGCTGCTTATAAATTTAGATTTTTAAACAATATATATGTTATTTTTGCATTATGGGAAGGTGATGAAGAATTTGCACCTTCGTCCCAGATATTATTCAATAGTAATGTGCCTTTTTATTTTACTGCTGAAGATTTAGCTGTGGTAGGAGACACATCTATAGGCATTATAACAAAATTAGCATATAAAAAATAAAGATAAGAGATGGGGGTCTCGCAAATGGAAAGTAATATGTTAAAACCAAATGAAATATGCAATGCTGCGGTAGGAGCTGGTTGTTCTAAAGCAGCACTAAAGACTTATCAACAAGCAGTACTTGGAATACTCGCGGGGGCGTTTATTGCATGTGGTGGTGTTGTTTCTGCAGTTGCATCTCATAGTATAACAAATGTTGGAGTTGCAAAGTTTGTAGGGGGAGCTGTTTTCCCGGTAGGACTTATGTTAGTAGTTATATGTGGAGCAGAGCTTTTTACAGGAAATTGTCTGATGGTTGTGCCGCTGGCTGGAAAAGAAATAACTTTTAAGCCTATGATTAAAAACTGGATAGTAGTTTACATATTTAATTTTATAGGATCAGTTATTGTAGCTTTTTTGGTATTTGAATCAGGGACTTTTGGGATGAGTAATGGAAAGCTTGGTGGAGTAGTTATAAAAACAGCTTCTACCAAAGCATCACTTTCTTTTGGAACTGCTTTTTGTAGTGGAATAATGTGTAACTTTTTGGTATGTCTTGCAGTGTGGGGTGCTTATGCGGCTAAAGATATGATAAGTAAAATTTTAATAATATGGTTTCCTATAATGACTTTTGTAACTTGTGGATTTGAGCATAGTGTTGCCAATATGTACTTTTTAACAGCTGGACTTTTTGCAAAATCTAATGCTTCATTTGTAGCAGCATCAGGAATTTCACAAGATAAAATAGTATCTGCAGCTGGAATAGTTCATAATTTAATACCTGTAACTTTAGGCAATATAGTTGGAGGATCAGTATTTGTTGGACTGGCATATTTTGTAGTTTATAAATACAAATCGGTGAAAACAAAGGATGTAGCATATAAATAAAATAAGTAAGGTATTGTTATGTCTAAAATTGTTATTTATTTATCATTACTTGTTATTTATTTATCATTTTTAGTTCTTGAATATTAGGAGAGCATATGTTAAACTTAACTTAATATTAAGAAACATGGTTATGACAGAGTAAAAAGAGAGCCAAAATTTTAAGACATTTAATTGGTGCCTTAAGATTGGCTCTTTTTATTTTTTACTATTACATAAGGAGGAATATTCAGTGTTTGATGTTACTATTATAGGAGCTGGAGTTGTTGGAAATGCTATAGCAAGAGAGTTATGTAGATATAAACTTAATATATGTGTTGTAGAAAAAGATTCTGATGTGGGAAATGGTACTAGCAAAGCAAATAGTGGTATAGTTCATGCAGGGTTTGATGCAGAACCAAATACGTTAAAAAGTAAACTAAATCTAATTGGAAATAGCATGTTTGATAATCTTTCCAAGGAATTGGACTTTACTTTTAAAAAAGTTGGTTCATTAGTACTTTGTTTTAATAAAGCTGAAGTAAAAAATCTGGAGAAATTAAAACAGCAGGGAATTGAAAATGGAGTTCCTGATCTTGAAATAATAGGAGGGGATAAAGTAAGAGAAGTAGAACCCAATATATCAAAAAATGTAGTTGCTGCACTATATGCTCCAACAGGAGGAATAGTTTGTCCTTATGAAATGACCATAGCACTGGCTGAAAATGCAGCTGTAAATGGAGTGAAATTTAAATTAAATACAAGAGTAATATCTTTAAAAAAGAGTAAGGAATTTTATATAATAGAAACAAATAGAGAAAATATAGAAACGAAACTTATAATAAATGCAGCAGGCATTGAATCACCTGGTTTAACCAGTTCCCCTGCTATAGCAGAAATGGTTAGAGATATTGTAGTTAGTAAGTTAAAACCGGAAAAGAACGATAAGTTTAACCCTATAAGAAAAGAAATACCTAAATTTAGAGAAATGACAAATGAAGAGAGAAAACGTATGATTGCCAGTAACCCAAAGTATGGTAAAATTATATATAGATGCGAAACTGTTACAGAAGGAGAAATATTAGATGCCATAAGGAGACCTCTTGGTGCAAGAACAATGGATGCTGTAAAAAAGAGAACTAGGTCAGGCATGGGAAGATGTCAGTCAGGATTTTGCTCACCGAGAGTAGTTGAGATTTTGACAAGAGAATTGAAGATCTCACCACAAGAAGTAACTAAGTTTGGAAATCATTCAAATATATTAGTAGGGAAAGATAAACAGAGTTCTTGGCATCAGATGGAGTTTTGACTCCACCTAATGCTTATTAACAGTATTCTTAGTGCTTCAGCACTTAGAAGACGTTATCCTTTAGGGAAAATCGTTATCCAGGGACGTAGCTGCTCTTTACTCCAACTTGGAGAAGTGGGAGTATTAGAGCAGGTAGTCATCGGATAAAGAAGGAGTGAATCGCTTTCACTGTGTGTGATGGGAGAGTTATGGATGGGCAGCGGGTAATCATCGGATAAATTAGGCTGATTTGGAGGTTTAAAATATGCAAGAATATGATGTAGTAATAATAGGAGGCGGACCTGCAGGGCTTGCAGCTGCTGTATCAGTTAAAGAAGCAGGGATAGATAATATACTTATACTAGAGAGAGAAAATGAGCTGGGGGGAATATTAAATCAGTGTATTCATAATGGATTTGGTCTTCATACTTTTAAAGAAGAATTGACAGGACCTGAATATGCTCAGAGATTTATAGATAAGGTAGAAAATTTAAAGATACAATATAAGTTAAATACTATGGTGCTTGATTTAAATAAAGACAAGTGCATAACGGCTGTGAATGAAGAAGAAGGTATAATTGAAATAAAAGCTAAATCTATAATTTTATCTATGGGATGTAGGGAAAGACCAAGAGGTGCCATAAACATACCAGGAAGCAGATGTGCTGGAATATATACAGCGGGAGCAGCTCAAAAATTTGTAAATGTAGAAGGATATATGCCCGGAAAAGAAGCTGTAATACTTGGTTCCGGTGATATAGGCCTCATAATGGCAAGAAGAATGACACTTGAGGGGGCAAAGGTAAAGGCAGTTGTGGAACTTTTACCTTATTCTAGTGGACTTAAGAGAAATGTAGTGCAGTGCCTTGATGATTTTGAAATTCCACTGAGATTAAGTCATACCGTAATAGATATAAAGGGAAAGGAAAGAATAGAAGGCGTGACTATTGCTGCAGTAGGCGAAGACAGAAAACCTATTAGAGGCACTGAAGAATATATACCTTGTGATACTTTACTTTTATCTGTTGGACTTTTGCCGGAAAATGAACTTTCGAGAAAAGCTGAAATAAATTTATCTGGTGTAACAGGTGGACCTATAGTTGATGAAAGTTTTGAGACTAATATAGATGGAATATTTGCCTGTGGAAACGTATTGCATGTTCATGATTTAGTTGATAATGTAACATTAGAGAGCATAAATGCAGGTAAGAATGCAGCTAGATATGTAAAAAGCGGAAAAAGATTTAGTGGACATAAAATAGAAGTTACAGCTGCTAGTGGTGTCAGGTATACAGTACCAAAGTATATAAATCCT
>DAIMMR010000002.1:0-20736 GCA_036720575.1 Clostridium sp. | reverse complement strand
AGAAGTTACAGCTGCTAGTGGTGTCAGGTATACAGTACCAAAGTATATAAATCCTAAAAATGTAGAAAAATCAGTAGATGTTAGATTTAGAGTAGGGGATGTATTTAAAGATAGTTTTATATCAGTTTATTTTGATAAGACAAGAGAAATGTATATAAAAAAGAGAATACTTACTCCAGGAGAGATGGAAACAGTTAAGCTTACTAAAGAGATGCTGAATAAATATACAAATTGTAGGAAGATAACAATAAAGGTAGAAAGGGAGCAGTAGTATGAATACAAGAGAATTAATCTGTATAGGATGTCCTATGGGATGTCAGCTTTCAGTTAAGATTAAGGAAGATAAAGTTGTAGAAGTTACTGGAAATACCTGCAAAAATGGAAAAGAGTATGGAGAAAAGGAATGTACTAATCCTACTAGAATAGTTACTTCTTCTGTATACGTAGAAGGTGGAGAAATAGATGTACTTTCAGTTAAAACAGAAAGGGACATTCCTAAAGACAAAGTATTTGATTGTATAAAGCTGCTCAAGGGGAAAATAGTTAAGGCACCTATTAACATAGGAGATGTAATAGTAGAAAATGTAGTAAATTTAGGAATAAATATTATAGCTACTAAAAATGTAAAAAGAAGTAAGAGAACCTAATCTCCTTACTTTTTTTGATACAGCAAGTAAACAGTAGTGTAACAGTAAATAAATATTATTATAGAAGAATATTTTATAATAATATTAATAATTTACTGGGGATAAAACTAGGAGGTATAATATGGATAAAGCCACATTAGATGAATTGACAAATGAACTTGGAAACTTTACACAGTTAAAGCTTGAGAGCATACCAGATATAGATTTATACATGGATCAGGTAACTACTTTCATTGAAGAAAAGTTAGGATATTTAAAGAGAAATAAAGAAGATACGGCTATTACTAAAACTATGATAAACAATTATACTAAAGCAGGTATACTAATGCCGCCTAAAAAGAAAAAATATTCTAAGCAGCATATGATACTTATTATATTGACATATTACTTAAAACAAATTTTATCACTAGGTGATATACAGAGTTTATTTTCTTCTCTAGCTGAATCCATAAAAGAAGGAGAAGATCATACAAAAGATTTAGATAGGATATACCAGGATTTTTTGAAAATAGAAAAAATTGAAGTGGAGAGTTTTGTAAAAGATTTTAAATCGAAAATTACTGAGAATGATACTTTTGATTGTAATGGGGAAGAATTAGAACAGGATAAAAATAAACTTATAACAGTTGTAGTTATGTTGATTGTAAGGGCAAATATAGAAAAGAAAATGGCAGAAAGTATAATAGACAACTTTTTTAAAGAATAGTTTTATACATAAACTTGTGGTATTACAAATTTATGTATAAATAAAGAATTAAAGGAATCACTTAAATAATTTATTGAAGCAATTCTTACAAATGATAATTGTACCTTTATTTGCAGATATAAGTTCATTTTTACTTACTGATTTTTTACAAATTTCACATTTACCATGTTCGTGTTCTTTGTTAGAAACTGATAGTTTATTAATATTTTTAAAGTTCCTTTTTCTGTTTGGAGGAGGTGAGTAGTTTATAGGTTCATCAATGGTAGTTTTTTTAAAAACATTGTAGCTCATGTCATAGGTACTTTCACCAAATAACTCCAGTTCAAATCTAGGATAATCCTGATCATAATGTTCTTCTATTATTAATCTTCTAATTTGGGCATCATTTATTATGAGTCCACTTTTTTCAATACCATCAAATATACTTTTAGGTATGTTGTTGGTATCAGGATGTCTTTTTTTACTCTTATAGTATACTTTTAAAAGGGCTATAAGGGATTCTTCTATAACTAGTCCAGGATTTTGACTCCTACATTCATAAGCTATTTCTTCTTCATAGAGGGCATATCTGTCGTGATATTTCCCGGAATTATAGGGTAATATAGCTCTTCCATTTACATTAAACAGTTTGAAATTTGATTTGGATATAGGCGATCCTTTTACTATGATTTTTGCATAAGTTTTATTCATATCTAATTCTCCAGTAATTTAAGTTTAGATAACTCAACTTTGGCACATACGAAATGAAGTAATCAATGCACTTTGCACTTTGTTCTTTAAAAAAATTGCTTCGTAATTTTTTAAATGTGAAAGTTGAGTTAAATAATAATATGTCTATATTATACCATATGAATTTTAACTCCCGGGAAATAAAACGGAAATACACTATACTATAAAAAAGATAAGTAGTATAATTCAATGGTAGATAAATAAGTGAATTAGAGGTAAATTTTAATAACTCAACTTTCACACATATAAAAATTTGACTTAATATAAGTAAATTGCGAAGCAATTAATTCACAATGCACGATGTACAATTCACAATTAAGGATGATTTTCTTCCGTTAAAACTTCAGAAAATCTAAAATATAGTATTATTCAAGCAAAGCTTCAATAAGCTTCAAATTTAAAATTTTTCGCAGCACAGCGGAGAAAAATCTACCGAAATTGTGCATTGTGAACTGTGAATTGTGAATTTATTATATGAAATGTAGGAAGGTAAGAAATTATGGAAAGAGATATAAAAATACTTGCTATAGAGAGCAGCTGTGATGAAACTTCTGCAGCTGTGGTGGTAAATGGAAGAGATGTTTTATCTAATATAATATCTTCGCAGATAGATATACATACGAAATTTGGAGGAGTAGTGCCAGAAGTAGCCTCAAGGAAACATATAGAGGTTATAAGTCTTGTAGTGCAGCAGGCTATTGAAAAGGCTGGCATTACATTTGATGACATAGATGCTGTAGGAGTTACCTATGGACCGGGACTTGTGGGAGCACTTCTTGTAGGCCTCCAGTATGCAAAAGGATTAGCTTATGCACTTAACAAGCCTTTAATAGGAGTAAATCATATAGAGGGACATATAAGTGCCAATTTTATACAATATAAAGATTTAAAGCCGCCTTTTGTATGTATGGTTGTATCTGGAGGTCATACTTATCTGGTTTATATGAAGGACTATGGAAAATTTGAAGTTATGGGTCAAACTAGAGATGATGCAGCTGGGGAAGCATATGATAAAGTTGCAAGAGCTATTGGACTTGGGTATCCAGGAGGACCTAAAATTGATAAGTTAGCAAAAGAAGGAAATCCAGATGCAATTAAATTTCCTAGGGCAAATTTTCATGATGAAAGTTGTCTTGATTTTTCCTTTAGTGGGTTAAAGTCTGCTGTGTTAAACTATTTGAATCAAAAAGAAATGAAGAATGAAAACATAAATAGAGCTGATGTAGCAGCATCTTTTCAAAAAGCTGTAGTGAGTTTTTTAGTAGATAACGCTATGAAGGCATGTAAGTTGAAAAATGTAAGTAAAATAGCTGTAGCAGGAGGAGTAGCTGCAAATAGTTGCCTTAGAGAAACTTTAAAAAATGCAGGTCATGAAAAGAATATAGAGGTTTTGTTTCCAGAGATTATATTATGCACGGACAATGGAGCTATGATAGGAAGTGCCGCATATTTTGAGTATATGAAAGGGATCAGAAGTCCTCTAAGTTTAAATGCAATTCCAAATCTAAAACTAGGAGAAAGATAGAGAAGTTGTAGAGTTTCTAACTTAAAAATAAACTTATACGTAAGAATATTTAACCGTACTTGCGGCTTACCAAAATATTCGGAGTATAAGTTTATTTTTGTTTAGAAACTCTATTATGTTGAATAATTTACCACAATATATTGAGTAGCATAAATAATATATAGAATATACTATTTACAAAATCTATTATACGATATATAATAAATGGTATCCATATTGATTTTATGAATAAAGAAAAATTGCAAATAACATATTAATATATGTGTTGTTAAACTGTAAACTATAGATAACAAATTCCATTGTAACGTATACATACAGTATTCATATACTATAAAACAAGATTTTAAAAATAAAACTATTATGCAAGGCAAAAAAAATAAAAATTCAATTGAAATAATTTTGATACTTATATATAATAATAATGTGACTCAGATGTTTAATAGTGAATATTAATAAATATTAATAAATATTAATATTTATACAAAATATATAATTTTTATAAAAGGGGATGGATTACTTGTTAAAGAGGTTTAAGAGGGTTCTTGTAGCGAATAGAGGAGAAATAGCCATAAGAATATTCAGAGCATGCAAAGAATTGGGAATAACTACTGTAGCAATATATTCAAATGAGGATAAGAGATCTCTTTTCAGAACTAAAGCTGATGAATCCTATATGATAGGGAAAAATAAGGGACCTGTAGAAGCATATTTAGATATTGATGAAATAATAGATATAGCTTTAAAGAAAAATGTAGATGCAATACATCCGGGTTATGGATTTTTATCAGAAAATCCTGAATTGGCAAAAAAGTGTAAAGAAGCAGGTATTGAATTTATAGGACCTACATCAGATATGATGGAAATGCTTGGTGATAAAATAAAATCTAAAATTGTTGCAGAAAAAGCTGGAGTACCAACAATACCAGGAGTGCAAGAATCTATAAAGACAGAAGAAGAAGCTTTAAAATTTGCTAAAGTTTGTGGATATCCTGTTATGATTAAAGCAGCTGACGGTGGCGGCGGCAGAGGAATGAGAATAGTAAGAGAAGAAAAAGATCTCATAGAATCCTACAACAGTGCTAAAAATGAATCCAGAAAAGCTTTTGGTTCAGAAAAAATATATATTGAAAAATATATTGAAAATCCAAAACATATAGAGGTGCAGGTACTTGGAGATAAGTACGGCAATATTGTCCATCTGTATGAAAGAGATTGTTCAATACAGAGGAGACATCAAAAGGTGATAGAATTTACACCATCTTTAGCCCTCTCAGAAGAAAAAAGACAACAAATATGTGAAGATGCTTTAAAAATTGCAAGAACTGTAGGATATACAAGTGCAGGTACCTTGGAGTTTTTGGTTGATAAAAACGGAAATCACTATTTCATAGAGATGAATACTAGAATTCAGGTAGAACACACTGTAACTGAAATGGTTACAGGAATAGATATAGTTCAAGATCAAATACTCATTGCAGAAGGATATGCACTGGATTCTAAGGAAATAGGAATAAAATCTCAAAATGATATAAATCTAAAAGGATATGCAATACAATGCAGAATTACTACAGAAGATCCTTTAAATAATTTCGCACCAGATACTGGAAGAATAGATATGTATAGAACAGGTTCTGGATTTGGTATAAGACTTGATGGAGGAAATGGATTTACAGGTGCAGTAATAAGTCCTTATTATGATAGTTTATTAGTAAAAACTGTATCTTGGTCAAGAACTTTTGAAGATACCATAAGAAAAGCAATAAGATCTATAAATGAAATGGTTATATCTGGGGTAAAGACAAATGCAGACTTTTTAATTAAAGTATTAAGCCATGAAAAGTTTGCAAAAGGTGAATGTGATACTAATTTCATTGAAGATAATCCGGATTTATTTGATATAAAACCAAAGATAGATAAAGAAATGAGCGTACTTAAATTTATAGGGAATAAAGTAATAAATGAAACTCGTGGAAAGAAGAAAAAATTTAATGTACCTGTTGTACCGCAAGTGGAAGAAAATATTAAATTAAGTGGAACAAAGCAAATACTTGACACTAAAGGGTCAGATGGATTGGTTGATTGGATAAAATCACAGGATAAGCTTCTCATTACAGATACTACTATGAGAGATGCACATCAGTCACTTATGGCAACTAGAATGAGGACTAGAGATATGCTTAAGATAGCAAAAGCTCAGTCAGTTTTAGCAAAAGATCTTTTCTCTATGGAAATGTGGGGAGGAGCAACTTTTGATGTAGCTTATAGATTCTTACATGAATGCCCTTGGGAAAGGCTTGAAAAACTTAGAGAAAAAGTACCTAATATATTATTCCAGATGCTCTTAAGAGGAGCTAATGCAGTAGGATATAAGAATTATCCTGATAATGTTATTAGAAAATTTATAAAACAGTCTGCATCTTCAGGTATTGATGTATTTAGAATATTTGATTCTTTAAACTGGCTTAAAGGAATGGAAGTTTCTATAGATCAGGTATTAAAGGAAGGGAAAATAGCTGAAGCATGTATGTGCTATACAGGGGATGTATCAGATGATAGTAAAGATAAATATACCCTTCAGTATTATGTAAATTTAGCTAAAGAAATAGAAAAAACCGGAGCACAAATTCTAGGAATAAAAGATATGTCTGCACTATTAAAACCTTATTCTGCTTATAAGCTTATAAAAGCACTTAAAAATGAAATTTCCATACCAATACACCTCCATACGCATGATACTACAGGTAATGGTGTGGCAACAGTGCTTATGGCTGCTGATGCAGGACTTGACATAGCTGATGCTGCATTTAATAGTATGTCTGGACTTACTAGTCAGCCAGCTTTGAATTCAATAGTAGCAGCACTTAAAAATACAAATAGAGATACTAAGTTAGATTCAGATAATCTTCAAAAAATATCTAACTACTGGGAAGATGTAAGACCTGTATATAGTAAATTTGAATCAGGACTTAAATCAAGTACTGCAGAAATATATAAATATGAAATACCAGGAGGCCAATATTCAAACTTAAAACCTCAGGTTGAGAGCTTTGGATTGGGAGATCGTTTTGAAGATGTAAAGGAAATGTATAAGAGAGTAAATAAAATGCTGGGTAATATAGTTAAAGTAACGCCTTCTTCAAAGATGGTGGGAGATTTGGCTATATTTATGGTACAGAATGGTTTAGATGAAGAAAACATTTATGAAAAAGGTAAGAATTTAGCTTTCCCAGATTCTACAGTTTCTTACTTTAAGGGAATGATGGGTCAGCCTATGGGAGGATTCCCAGAGAAACTTCAAAAATTAGTTTTAAAGGGAGAGAAACCGCTAAAAGGAAGACCAGGAGAATTTTTGCCACCAGAAGATTTTGAAAAAATAGATAAGCATTTAACTAAAAAATATAAGAGAAAATTTGAAAACAAAGAACTTTTGAGTTATGCTATGTACCCTGATGTATTTGAAGATTATCTTAAATTTGTAAGTGAATATGGTGATCTCAGTAGAATGGAAAGTGAGACATTTTTCTATGGACTTTCAGAAGAAGAGTTTTGTGAAGTTGAAATAGGAGAAGGAAAAAGTTTATATATACAGCTATTAGAGATTACAAAAGTTGACGATGAAGGATATAGATTCTTGGTATTTGAAGTAAATGGTATTAAGAGGGATATAAGAGTAAAAGATAATTTAGCCTTTTCTGGATCAGCAATAAAAGATAATTCATGTGTTATGGCAGATGAAGATAATGAAAAGGAGATAGGAGCAAGTATACCTGGAAATATTGTTAAGGTACTTGTAAAACCAGGAGATAAAGTAGAAGAAGGTCAGAGCATAATTGTAATAGAAGCTATGAAAATGGAGACAAATGTTTCAGCGGTTGCTGAAGGAGTAATTGATGGAGTATTTGTAAAGGAAGGCCAGAGAGTTAAAACTGGAGAACTTCTAATTAAATTAAAATAAATATTATTAAAGATACTATTAAGGTCTTCTTAATAGTATCTTATTTTTTAATAAAATAAATTACTTAATTTTTAGATTTTTCATAATGCTTGCGGGAAAAGTCTACCGAAATTGTATATTGTGCATTGTGAACTGTGAATTGCAGTACTCTAATCAGTTAACTTCACTAACTTAACCAGTTATGTTAAAATATATTAATAATGACAACTTAGCGTGTAAATATTTATTGAAAAGAGGTACGAAAATGAATAAAAATGTTGGATTTATTGGATGCGGCAATATGGCTCAAGCTATAATTGGGGGAATAGTGAAGTCAGGGTTAATTAAGAGTAAAAATATAATGGCAAGTAATAGATCTTGTGAAAAACTTAAATCTGCTCAAGAGAAATACGGAATTTTAACAGCTAAAAGCAATGATGAAGTGGCTAAATTCTCAGATTTGCTTTTTTTGAGTGTGAAACCAAATGTATATAAAAAAGTTATAGAAGAAATAAGAGATGAAATAAAAAAAGATGTAGTTATTGTCACTATAGCTGCAGGTGTAGATATTAAATCTGTAGAAGGATGGTTTGAAAAAAAATTACCTATAATAAGAACTATGCCAAATACTTCTGCACAGGTAGGAGAAAGTATGACTGCAGTGTGTGTTAATGATGTGGTTAAAGATGAAGATTTAAAATTCACACTGAATATTTTCAAAAGTTTAGGAAAAGCAGAAATAGTAGATGAAAAGCTTATGGATGCAGTTGTAGGTGTAAGTGGATCATCAGGTGCATATGTATACATGTTTATAGAAGCACTGGCAGATGGTGCAGTTTTAAGTGGAATGACAAGAAAAATGGCTTATGAATTTGCAGCACAGTCAGTCCTGGGGGCAGCAAAAATGGTACTTGAAACAGGTGAGCATCCGGGAGTACTCAAAGATAATGTATGTTCCCCAGCAGGTACAACTATAGATGCAGTTTATTCACTTGAAAAAAATAATTTTAGAGGAACTGTTATTGAAGCTGTAAAAAAATGTACTGAAAAATCAATTGAAATGTCAAAGCATGTTTGATATTATATTTAAAAAGTAGAAGAGACATTTAGGATAAGATGAGTATATTTATTGAACTATATAATTAGAGTATAAAGAAACTTTACAGTGTTATGATAAGTATAGAAATGGATTGTGGAGTAAAATAATAGGAAGGGAGAAGTAATATGGATTTAGGTAAAACATATAATGGATTTAAGTTACTAGAAAAGAAAAAATTAGATGAGATAAATTCTGAGGGAATGCTTTTTGAACATGAAAAAAGTGGTGCTAGATTATTTTTTCTAAAAAACGAAGATGACAATAAAGTATTCTCAATAAGCTTTAGGACGCCGCCGGATGACAGCAGAGGTGTTCCGCATATACTTGAACATTCTGTATTATGTGGTTCAAGAAAATTTCCTGTAAAAGAACCTTTTGTAGAATTGGTGAAAGGCTCTCTCAATACTTTTTTAAATGCGATGACATTTCCAGATAAAACCATGTATCCTGTAGCGAGTGTTAATGACAAGGATTTTGTAAATCTTATGGATGTATATTTGGATGCAGTTTTTTATCCTAATATATATAAATATCCAGAAATTATGATGCAGGAAGGGTGGCATTATGAACTTGACAGTAAAGACAAAGACTTAACTTATAAAGGTGTAGTATACAATGAAATGAAAGGTGCTTTTTCATCTCCAGAGTCCACACTTCTTAGAAAAATGATGGAATCTCTCTATCCAGATACTCAGTATGGAGTAGAATCTGGCGGAGATCCGGATGTGATACCGGAACTAACCCAACAGCAGTTTGTAGAATTTCACAGTAAATATTATCATCCATCAAATAGCTATATATATTTGTATGGTAACATGGATATTATGGAAAAATTGAAATTTTTAGATGAACAGTATTTAAGCAACTTTACTAGAAAAAATGTAGATTCTACTATATTAAATCAGACTTCTTTTAGTAGTGAGAGACAGATGACAATTAAATATCCTATTTCAAGTAGTGAAAGAGAAGAAGATAAAACATTTTTAAGTATGAATTATTCAGTGGGAAAAGCTGTGGACAGTGAGCTGTATCTAGCCTTTGATATACTGGAGCATTTACTTTTAGAAACTCCATCTGCACCTTTAAAAAAGGCACTAATCGATGCCAATATAGGAAAGGACGTATTTGGAGTATTTGAACCAAGTATGCTTCAGCCTATGTTTGGAATAGTAGCTAAAAATTCTAATGAAAGTGAAAAAGATAAATTTAAGCAGGTAGTAGAAACTACTTTAAAGGATATGGTTAACAAAGGTATCGATAAAAAGCTTGTAGAAGCTTCTTTGAATATAAAGGAATTCCAGCTTAGAGAAGCAGATTATAGGGGATATCCTAAGGGATTAATATATGGGATGAAGTCTATGGACAGTTGGTTGTATGGTGAAAAACCATGGATTCACCTAAATTATGAAAAAGTATTGGATAAGATAAAATCTGAATTAGATAACAATTATTTTGAAAAACTTATAGATAAATATATTTTAAAAAACAACCATAGATCTATGGTAATAGTTAAACCTGAAAAGGGTCTTGAGGAAAAGAAGGAAAAAGCATTAAAGGAAAAACTAAGTAATTTTAAAAAGGAACTTTCAGACAGTGAATTAGAAAAGATAATACAAGATACTTTAAAATTGAAAAAGAGACAGGAAAGTGGGGATAGCAAGGAAGACTTGATGAAAATACCACTTTTGTCCATATCAGATATAGATCCAAAGGCCAAGAGATTGAAACTTGAAGAAAAGGAAGAGGATAAAGTAAAAGTATTATTTTATCCAACGTTTACTAATGGAATTTATTATTTAAACCTTTATTTTGATAGTAATACAGTAAAAGAAGAACTTATTCCGTATATATCACTTTTAAGTGCGGTACTTGGAAAAGTCAGCACTGAAAATTGTTATTATGAAGAACTGGCCAAAAAAATAAATATATATACAGGAGGAATAGGTTATTCTGCTCAATCCTTTGGAGAAAATGGAAATAGCCACAAATTTTATCCTAAATTTGTAGTACGATCAAAGGTTCTGGTGGATAATTTACCAAAATTAATTTCAATATTGAATGATATAATAAATCATACAAAATTTGAAGAAAAGAAGAGATTAAGGGAAATAATTCAGGAAACTAAATCTAGAATAGAGATGGCTATTTTTGAAAGAGGCCATGTAGTAGCTGCAAATCATGTTTCATCTTATTTTTCGCCTATAAGTAAATATGAAGATATGCTCAGTGGTTTAGAGTTTTATAAATTTATATCAGATTTAGAAAAGAATTTTGATAGTAAGTCAGAGGAAATAAGCAAAAAATTAGAGGAAGTTTCAAATAATATATTTAATAGAAATAATCTGACTGTAAATATAACTTGTGATGAAAAAGATTATGGTAATTTTAAAAGTGCTTCTAAGGATTTATTTCATGAATTAAGAGATAATGAGATATGTAAAGTAGAGTATAGTTTTGATTTAAAGCCTAAAAATGAAGGACTTATGACTTCATCTAAAGTTCAATATGTAGCTAAAGCCTATAACTATATAGATCTCGGATATTCTTATAGTGGAAGTCTTCAGGTATTAAGATCCATAGCTAATTATGAATATTTATGGAATCAGGTAAGAGTTCAAGGAGGAGCTTATGGAAGCTTTGCATCTTTTCAGAGAAATGGAAATATGTTTTTCACATCTTATAGAGATCCAAATTTGAAACATACTGTTGAGGTATATGACAATGCAAGTAAGTTTTTTGCTAACTTTAAAGCAGACAGCAGGCAGATGACAAAATATATAATAGGTACTATATCGGATTTAGATTTTCCACTATCACCTTCCATGAAGGGAGAACGTGCTGCTGAAAACTATATAAGACACATAAGTTATGACGATTTACAAAAGGAAAGAGAAGAAATATTAAGTACTAAGCCTGAGGACATAGCAGGGTTTGCAGAACTTATTTCCAGCGTAATGGATAAAAATAATATATGCGTACTTGGAAATGAACAAAAAATAAAAGAAAATAAAGATATATTTAATAATATGGTTAATTTGTTTGAATAAGCATAAAATAAAATAATCCACAGTGTGGATAAATATTCATTCACACTGTGGATAACTTTAAAGCATTTTATTAAACTGCGCTATTTTCAGGTGTATTGTCATACTTTCCTGATTTTAGATCTATAATCCAGTGTCTAATACTCTCGTAAAGTATAACTACTAATATAATCATAACGATTATAGATAATACTGTAAGTGTAGTCTTACTATGTGGAATATAGTTGCCAGCTATATTTTCAACCGAAGCTGTTAAAGTTGCAACACTTATAAATGCCATTGGTATTACAGTGATAGGCATGTATTTCCTTTTGCCCATTCTTATAAGTACTGAAGTACCTATTGCAAAAGCTATAGCTGCTAAACTTTGGTTTGCTACACCAAATAGAGGCCATATAGTGGATATATTACCTGTATACAATAGGTAACCCCAACATACAGACATAAGCAAACTGAAGAATATTATGTTAAACCAAGAATCTTTTTTTGCAAGAGGCTTGCAGAACTTACCAATTAAATCTTGAAGTAAGTATCTACCTATTCTAGTACCTGAGTCTATAGTCGTCAGTATAAATAATGCTTCAAACATTATACAGAAATGATACCAGTAAGACATCAATCCCTTTAAGCCAGGAATCTGATAGAATACGTAGGACATACCAACTGCAAGAGATACAGATCCACCAGTTCTTCCTGCCAAGTGTTCTCCTACTAGCTGCTGCAGCATAGGAAGTTCTTTTGGAACCATACCTAGTTTTGCAAATACATCTGGTGCTGAATTTATAGCAAAGTAATCAGCTGTTGGAAGACAAGTTGCAGCAATTAATGCCATTAAAGCTATAAATGATTCTAGAAGCATAGAACCAAAGCCTATAGGAAGAATATCTCTTTCATTTGAGATAAGCTTAGGTGTAGTACCAGAACCTATTAATGAATGGAAACCTGATAGAGCACCACAGGCAATGGTTATAAATACAAATGGGAATACCTTACCTGAAACTATAGGACCGCCGCCATTTACAAATTTAGTAATAGCAGGCATCTGAAGTTCTGGTCTTACAAATATAATACCTATTGCAAGGACAAGCATAACTCCAAGTTTCATGTAAGTACTTAAATAATCTCTTGGCAGTAACAAAAGCCATACAGGAAGTACAGCTGCAATAAAACCATAAGCTGCAAGTATAAGTGACATTTGTTTTACGTTGAAAGTAAGATATGGTGCTAAGGCTGAATTCTGAACAGTTGGTCCTAAAATAACTCCAAGTAATATAAGTACCATACCAATGATTGTACCTTCAGCTATTTTACCGGGTCTTATAAATTTAAGATAAATACCTATAAAAATTGCGACTGGGATTGTAAAACCGACTGTAAATGTTCCCCAAGGGCTGCTGTTAAGTGAGTTTACTATTGGTAGTCCAAGACCTGCCATTGTTATTATGAGTATAAATATAACTGAAATTGATGTAATGTAACCCATTTTTTCACCAAGATTTTTCCTGGCAATTTCGGCAATAGACTGTCCATCTTGTCTAACTGAGGCAAATAATATAACCATGTCGTGAACTGCACCAGCTAGTACACCACCTATTAAAATCCAAAGTGTACCTGGAAGATATCCAAACTGGGCTGCTAAAACAGGACCTATAAGTGGTCCAGCACCGGCGATGGCTGCAAAATGATGGCCAAGAAGTATCCACTTGTTAGTTGGTACATAATCATGACCATCTTCGAATTTTTTAGATGGAACTTCTCTTGTTTCATCTAAGACTAGAACTTTTGACGCTATAAATGATCCATATACCCTGTAGCCTATGACTAATACAAGGGCGCCTACAATTACTAGTACTATAGAATTCATATAAAGACCTCCTTTGAAAATGTATAAAAATTAAAATAATAAATCGATTACACATTTATAATAATCTGAATTTATTGATTTTCATACTCAAATATTCCAAAGTGCAAAAATATACATGTGAATGGCTGAATATAGCATATGAATGGCATTTGAAATAAATTTTGCAACTTTGTTTGTAGGTAAATAATCATGTTCATCCTCGAATTTTTTAGCAGGAACTTTTATAATAAAGTTAACAATACAATGAAATTTTGTTGTATTATTATAATGTAAAAAATGTTATTATATTTTTTAGACATACAAGTAAGTAGTTTCTGCTAGTTCTCATGGATAATTACGCAAGAGGAGTGAATAATTTGATTTATCTTAAATTGTTTCAAAGTATGGCTTTAATTGCTTTATCTGCATATATGTATAATCATTCTAGTATTCTAAAACAATTAATTAAAGATGAACTAGGAACTGTAGATAAAATCTTACTTGTAATATTTTTTAGTATTTTAGGCATTTTTAGTAATTATACGGGTGTAAATGTAGAGCCAGTTAATAATATTAAATCAGGAACTATGGGTCTAGGGTATCTGGGAATGCATGATGCTATAGCCAATACAAGGCCTATTGCAGCCATAGTGTCAGGGTATATTGGAGGACCTTTGATTGGAGTTATGGTAGGATTGATTGCAGGAGCCCATAGGTATACTTTAGGCGGTTTTACAGCTTTTGCTTGTGCTATTTCGACTATAGTAGAAGGGTTTACAGGAGGCGCCGCAAGAAGATACTCTAAGGATGGAAGTCTCAATGTGAAACAAGCATTTTTTACAGCCATAATTGCAGAATGTTTTCAAATGATAATAATCTTAATATTTGCAAAACCCTTTATAATTGCAGTTAGGTTAGTAAAAGTTATAGCTGTTCCAATGATACTTATAAATTCATTAGGTACCGTCATTTTTATAAGTATAATAAAAAGTGTTAAGGAAGAATATAATAAAGTTGGAGCTATAGAAGCACAAAAGGCTTTGAACATTGCAAAGAGAACTGTAAAATATATGAGAAAAGGGCTTGACGAGGATACGGCTAAAAGTATATCAAAAATAATATATGAAGTAGCAAATATTGATGGAATATTTATAGGGGATAAAAGTGAAATTTTAACTTGCTCTGTTAAAAATATAAATAAGGTAAAATTAAGGAAAAGTATATATGAGTGTGATAAATTTCCTGTCTATAAAATCATAAATGAGGGACAACTGTTTTTTGTGTGTGCACCATTTAATATACCAGGTTCTGGTTTTCAGGGGATATTGGGACTTGGATTAAAGTCAGAAAAGGATATCAACAATTATTTTATACAATTTGTACAAGAACTAAGTGATTTACTTTCCAATCAGATAGAATTATATAAACTAAATAAAATAGCAGAAGAAGCATCCGTAGCAGCATTTAAAGCACTAAGATCTCAGATACAACCTCATTTTTTATTTAATGCTCTAAATACTATATCATCGTTTTGTAGGACAAATCCTTGTAAAGCCAGAGAACTTATTGTAAATTTATCAAACTATTTTAGACAAACTTTAAAGAGAGAAGAAGATTTTGTCTACTTAAAAGACGAATTAGAGTTTATTCAATCATATGTTTCCATTGAAGAAGCTAGATTTGGAAACAGATTGAAATTAGTTATTGATATACCAGATGAAATGATGGGTATAAAAGTTCCTGCATTTATATTACAACCTATTGTAGAAAATGCTATAAAACATGGAATATTGCCCAAGCTTGAAGGTGGGGGTGTACATCTTAAGGCATCTTTTAAAGGTAGAGATATACTATTTTCAGTAGAGGATACCGGGATAGGAATGACTAATGAAAGATTAAATGAAGTTTTAACTAAGTGGCCTGGTATAGGATTAAGAAATGTAAATGAGAGATTAAAATTATTATATGGGGAAGATCATGGATTAAATATAAAAACTTCTTTAAATAAGGGTACTAAAATTAGTTTCCTCATATCAAAGGAGGAGGTTTTATCAATAAATGGATAAATTAAGATGTGTTATTATAGAAGATGAAAAGCCTGCTGCGGAGGAATTAAGTTATATAATATCACAGCATGAAAGTATATGTGTAGATGGAATTGCTTATGATGGTAAAAGCGGTATGGATCTTGTGAAAAAGAAAAATCCTAATGCGGTATTTTTGGATATAAATATGCCTATAAGAACTGGAATTGATTTAGCTAAAAGTATTAAAGAATTTGATGAGTCAATTGATATAATATTTGTTACTGCCTATGAAAAGTATGCAGTAGAGGCGTTTGAATTATATGCACTCGATTATGTACTTAAACCTTTTGATGAAAAGAGAATAGCTGTTACTATAAGAAGATTAATTAGCAAATGGCGTGAAAAAAGTTCAGAAAATGAAAAAATACCTGATATATTAAATGAAATAGTAAGTAAAATAGATAAAGGGAGTAATTTGGTAAAAAGAATTCCTTGTGAGAGGCAAGGAAAGATAATATTAGTAAATGTAAAGGATATCTATTATTGCTACATAGAAGATGATAAAACCTATGTTAAAACTAAAAATGACAGATATTTAGTTGGGACAACTCTTTATCAGATAGAAGAGAAAACTAATTTTTTTAGATGTCACAGGAGCTACCTAGTAAACATGGATAATATAAAAGAATTATATTCTTGGTTTAATGGAACTTACAAGCTGGTTATGGATGATGAAGAAAAATCAGAAATTCCTATAAGCAGAAGTAACGTAAAAAAATTAAGAGAATTATTGAAGATATGAAATATAGAATTTTTAAGTTAGAATATCCATATAGAGTTTTCAATCTAAAAGTTAACTTATACAGATTATGTAATGACAAAAGAGTTAAAAATTAAATTGTAAAAAGGAGAAATTTATTATGGCATTAGTAAATGTAAGTCTTCAAGTATTACCTCTAGTAAAGGATAAGGATTTGTATGGTGTGGTTGATAAAGTTATAGAATATATAGCTTCCTCCGGGGTGAAATATGAAGTAGGACCTATGGAAACTACTATGGAAGGCGAATTAAGTGAACTTCTTAAAATAGTTGAGAAGGCTCAAAGTATATGTACAGATGCAGGTGCAGAGAGAGTTACATCTGTAGTAAAAATAGATTATAAACCAACAGGAGTAACAATGAAAGAGAAAATTGGTAAGTATAGATAGTCAGCAATTGCTATATTTAAGAATAAATTCAAAATAGCTTATGAATATAGTAGGAGGATTTTGAATGATACTTATAAAAAACGGATATGTCATTGACCCATTGAGCAAGTTAAATGAAAATATAGATATTTTAATAGACAATGAAAATGTAGTAAAAATTGATAAAAACATAGATGAAGGAAATGTAGATAAGGTTATAGATGCGTCTTCTTGCATAGTTGCTCCAGGTTTTATAGATATACACAGTCATTTTAGAGATCCTGGTTTTATCTATAAAGAGGATATATTTACTGGAGCAAATGCAGCTGCAAGGGGAGGATATACAACGGTTATATGTATGGCGAATACTAAACCGGTGGTAGACAATGTTGAGACCTTAAACTATATATTGAACAAGGCTAAAATGGCAATAATTGAAGTACTTCAGGTAGCTTCTATAACAAAAGGAATGGTTGGGAAAGAAATTGTAGACATGAAAAAGTTAAAAGAAGCTGGAGCAGTAGGATTTTCTGATGATGGTAAACCAATTACAAGTTCAAAAACAGCAGTTGAGGCTATGAATATAGCAAGGGAACTGGATGTAGTTCTTAGTTTTCATGAAGAAGATCCGGAACTAATAAGTGAAAATGGAATAAATTCAGGGAAAATAGCAGATGCATTAGATATAAAAGGATCTCCCAAAGAAGCAGAAAATGTGCTTGTTGCAAGAGATGCAGCACTTGCAATATCAACTAAAGCAAAAATTGACATTCAACATATAAGCTCTGGTTTATCTGTTGAACTTGTTAGATGGGCAAAAAAAATGGGCGCAAATATAACGGCAGAGGCAACACCGCAGCATTTTAGCATAACAGAAGAGGAGGTCTTGAAAAAGGGAGCAAATGCAAAAGTAAATCCACCTTTGAGAATGGAAAGTGACAGAAAGGCTATAATCGAGGCACTGAAAGATAATACAATTGAAATAATAGCTACAGACCATGCACCTCATTCAAGGGAAGAAAAAGAAGGTAAAATTTCTAAAGCACCAAGTGGGATGATAGGCCTTGAAACTGCACTTTCTCTTGCAATTTCAAAGTTAATTAAACCAGGATATTTAAGTTACATGGATGTTATAGAAAAGTTTACTGTAAATCCTGCGAAATTATATAGATTGGATAGGGGATATATAAAAGAAGGGCATAGGGCAGATATTGTAATATTTAATCCTGAGGAAGAATATGTGGTAAGTGACTTTTATTCTAAGTCCTGTAATTCTCCCTTTATAGGTGAAAAGTTGTATGGAAAAGTAAAGAGAACAATATATAAGGGAACTATTGTGTATGAAGACGAGAAATCAGGTTGTTTCAATTATTAGTCTGCTTGGAGTTGTATTAAAAGAATAAAAATATTAAATGTGAAGTTGTAAAAAATATAAATTAAAGATTATCTATATGAGCCTTGCTTAATTAAAAGAAGCAGGGCTTTAATTATGAAATCATGTTTCCTGCAAGTTAATTTTTTCAACTAAGATCAACTACAAATCCATTTACGGTAAATAGGTCAACATCTAAAATATGCTAACGAAATTTGTTAGCATATGGTTAGTATAAGTTTATTTTTGTGTAGAAACTCTATAACATTTTATCCCAATCAGCGTATAACGTTTCTATTTTATTTTGTGTATCTGAAAGTTCCTTATTTACAGCACTGCTTTTTTCAGGATTAGAATAAACTTTTTCTAGGCACAGTTTTTTTTGAAGTTCAAGTACGTGGTCTTCTAAATTTGAAATTTCTTCTTCAATGTTTTTAACTTTAGATTTCTTTTCACGTTTAGATTTTTCAAGGTCTCTTTTCTTTTTTTTCTCATGTTGTATTTGAGTTTTAGTCTTTGAACTTTGTTCCTCTTCCATTTCAAATCTCAAGGGATTCTTTTTCTTTTCCACATAATAGGTGTAATTACCTAAGTATTCTTTTGCACCATTCTCATTTAATTCATATATTTTATTGACGGATTTGTTTAAAAAGTATCTGTCATGGGAAATTACAAGCACGGTACCATTGTAGTTTAATAAAGCTTCTTCTAAGGCTTCACGGGACGTTATATCAAGATGGTTTGTAGGTTCATCTAAAAGTAGAAAATTAGATTTAGACAATATAAGCTTCAATAAATTTATCCTACATTTTTCTCCACCACTTAAAGAAGATATTTTTTTAAATACGTCATCTCCTGTAAATAGAAAGCTGGCTAGAGCATTTCTTATTTCTGTAGTAGTGAGTTTTGGAAAACTGTCCCATACTTCGTCTATAATTGTTTTTTCAACATTTAAGTCAGATTGTTCTTGGTCGTAGTAGCCTACTAGCACATTTTTACCTAATTTGCAAAGACCATCATCCTGTTTTAATTTACCTAAAATTATTTTAAAAAATGTAGTTTTGCCTCTACCATTTTCACCAATTAGAGCTGTTTTTTCTCCTTTTTTTATATCAAAATTTAAGTTTTTAAACAATAGTTTTTTATCAAAACTTTTACTTAAGTTTTCTACGTGAAGTACGTCATTTCCACTGTTTATCTGAGTTTTAAATGTTATACCTTTAATTTTTTCATCTTTGTCAGGAGCAGCTAGTCTATCAATTTTGTCTAACATCTTTTGTCTGCTTTCTGCCGCCTTTATGCTTTTTTCCCTGTTAAAAGATCTATATTTTTCAATGATTTCTTCTTGTTTTTTTATTTCTATTTGCTGCATATTATAAGCTTTTAACTGGACTTCATAATTTTTTTGCTTTAACTCCAAAGAAGTAGTATAATTTCCGTTATAAAAATTTATATGACCGTTTATGAGTTCCATAGTTGACTGGGTTATAGCATCTAAAAAGTACCTATCATGAGATATTATTATGATAGTACCTTTATAGGATTTTAAATATTCTTCTAGCCATTCTATAGCGTCTAGATCCAGGTGGTTAGTAGGTTCATCTAAAAGAATGATATCAGGTTTAGATAAAAGCAGTTTACAAAGTGCCACCCTTGTTTTTTTCCCGCCGCTTAGCACAGTTATAGGATCGTGGAATTCACTTCCTTGAAAACCTAGTCCACTTAAAACTCTGTTTATTTCAGCTTTGTAGGTATATCCACCCCTGTTTGTATAAATCTCTGAACAGGTTGTATATTTATCTATCAATTTATTTCTATACTCTTCATTTTTGGCATCGTAAGGTTCGTTCATCAAGGTTTCTAATTTATTTAACTTATTTTCTAAATTAATTAGATCCTGAAACACAGAAAGCATCTCGTCATATATAGTATTTGAAGAATCTAATGACAGATGTTGAGTTAGATATCCAACTGTTTTAGATTTATCTATAAATAAATTTCCGCTGTCATAATTTATTTTACCTGTTAAAATATTAAATAAGGTGGATTTGCCAGCTCCATTTGGACCAATTAATCCTACTTTTTCTCCATCATTTATGTTGAAAGTTATATTTTCAAGTATAATTTCTATTCCATAACTTTTATGAATATTATTGCAACTTAAAACAACCATTAGTAACACCTTCCTTAATCATTAACATTTTACTATGTATAGTAACTTTTTTGTAGTCCTATGTTATAATTATAATTAGAAAATTGTAATATGGACTAATTAATGTTTTAAATTTATTAAAAAAAAGAAATTATAGTTAACTTTTAAGCACATTTGTAAGGATTAGGAATGTAGGCAAATTAACAATAGTTGTTACTGCTTATTATTTACGAATGTTAAAAGGTAACTAAAAAAGTGAGTACTATATTGTATAAAATGTGTAAATAATTAATATAATTTACATATAAGTGTATTGATTTATGTCTGTATGAATAGGATAATTAAATATATATCAAAGTAATTTATTTAGATACAATAATGGTATTCTAAAAATCAAAAAAGTATTTAAGAGAAATTAAAGAATATAGAAGAAGGTGTAGTATGGATAAAAAAAAGAATATATCAATGGCT
>DAIMMR010000104.1:0-10809 GCA_036720575.1 Clostridium sp. | reverse complement strand
TACCTTCTTCTAAAGATTCATCTGGTATTATAAAAATATCACCTTTAAAAGGCAGCTGTTCCTTCCATATGGTTACCTGTTTTTTGAATTCGCTGCAGTACTTTTCTTTACCTTTTATTATAAAAGTGCTGGTTTTTTTCATTTGATTCAAGGCATCAAATACCTGAGCATTTAAACTATCCGCATCCCTTACCTCACGTTTTAATATACTTTCTACAGAATTTAATATAAATTTTTTTATTTCCTCTTCCTTTTCCTCCAGGTACTTTTTCTTTTCTTCTACAGCTTTATTTAAGACATCATTTGCATTCTTTTTTATCTGTTCTCCTTCTACTTTTGCTTTATCAAAGTTTTTCTTGTAACCTTCCTCATAAGCAGTATTATAACCTTCCTCTTCACCTTTTGCATAACCTTTTTCATAGGCTTCATCATAAGCTTTTTTAGAGATTTCAGATGCTTTTTGATACGCCATAGAAAAAATTTTTTCTTTTTTAATACTGGCATCTTGTAAAATAGCTTTTCCTAAATTTTCATAACTTTTTAAAACAGAATCATCTTTAGTAATTTTTTCATTGGATGTTTTGTTAGATGTTTCTACTTTTTTAAACTCTGTGTGTATTTTTTGTGTTCCGCAATTGTTTATGCTGTCACCTTTTAATATAGATTTATACGATGATTGCATCTTCTCCTCCTCTTGCCAGAACTATCTCTCCTGATTCATCCAATCTTCTTATTATACCTACAATTTTCTGTTGAGCCTTCTCCACATCCATAAGTCTAACAGGTCCTAAGAATTCTATATCCTCTTTTAATGCAGCAGAAGCTCTCTTTGATTGATTTCTAAATATTGCATCTGCAACTTCCTCAGAGCATCCTTTAAGTGCAAGAGAAAGTTCTTTTGTATCCACCTCTCTGAGTACTCTTTGAATAGATACATCATCAAGAGTAATGATATCTTCAAATACAAACATAGATCCTTTGATTTTTTCAGCCAATTCTGCATCCTCTTTTTCAAGACCTTCAGTAATATTTTTCTCTGTAGTTCTATCTACTTGATTTAATATATCTACAATAGTTTGGACACCACCAATTACCTTCATATCTGACTTAACTATAGATGATAGCTTGTCATCTAATACTTTCTCTATTTCTTTTACAACCGTTTGTGAAGTATTACTCATTGTAGCTATTCTAAATGCTACCTCAGTCTGAACATTTTCAGGAAGTGCTGACAATATTTGTCCAGCCTTGTCCGCTTGAAGATAACACAGTATAAGTGCAATAGTCTGCGGATGCTCATCGGATATTATATTTAAAAGCTGAGGGGCGTCTGCTTTTCTTGCTATGGCAAAAGGCCTAAATTGCTGGGTTGCCTCTGTAACTTTATCCAATATTTCAATAGCCCTTTGACTTCCAAGTGCCTTTGATAAAAGATCTTTAGCATACTCTATTCCGCCTTCAAGCAAATAATCTTTAGCCTTATTCATCTCTATAAATTCCTGAAGTATTTCCTTTTTTTGATCAGATTTTACGGAGTTGATATTAGCTATTTCGTAAGTTATTTTTTGTATTTCTGCTTCTGGCAATTTTTTGATTATTCCTGCAGCAGCTTCCGGTCCAAGAGTTATGAATAGTATGGCCGCTTTTTGTACTCCTGTTAACTTTTTACTGTCCTTAGCCATTTTATCACCTCTCATCCTCTGCTATCCATGCTTTGATTATGTCTGCAACTTGCTCTGGCTTATCCTTAGCATATTTCTTTATTTCATTCTCTATATGGGTATCTTCCGTTTCATTTTCAAGCTCTACAGGCTTAAATTTAGGTTTATTCTGCTCTTTGGTTAAATCATCGTCCCCTATAACAGTATCAATACCCTGAGTATTGCCAAGCTCTTCATCAAATAATTCTTCTTCCTCTTCTGCATTTTTTCTTCTCCAAAGTATAAATCCAACAATAGCAGCTATTAATAATGCCCCTGCTATAGATGCTCCTATAATGATCTTATTACGAGTTGCCTGGGCTTCAGCCTTTTGCATTGCATCAAGATCCTTCTTTGCATTGTCTTGAGCTGTAGTATCAAAAGGAATTGCTTCAACATTTATAGTATCTCCCCTTGTTTGGTTATATCCTATAGCAGACACTGCAAGATTCCTAATAGAAGTCTTAGTGGCATCATCTACAGTTCCATCTAGTGCAACCGATGCTGTAAGCCTCTTTACACTGCCCGGAGCCTTTATAGTTTTTTGATCTACTTTAGATACATCATAATTTCTTGTAACCTCATTTTGAGTTGAATTACCATTATTTGTAGTACTTACAGACGTGTTACTCATATTGTTATCTACAGGGCTTGTACTTGCATTATTTGTACCACCTGTATTTGTATTATTTACAGTATGCTCACTTACTACCACATTTTTGGGATCATAAGTTGTAGAATCTTGTTGTACTGCATCAAAATCTAGCTCTGCATTTACCTTTACTTTTACTTTGCCCTTACCATATACAGGTTCCAGCATAGCAAGAAGTCTTTTTTCCATATCATCCTCATATTTTTGCTGCAATTCTTGTTGTTTTTCAGCAGGAACAGTAGAATCACTATCCTTGCCATCTTTATTTTGATATATATCCCTTGATAAAAGGTTTAATTTGTCATCCACAACTTCAACATTTTCTTTAGGTACATTTTTTACACTTCCAGATACTAGTGATACTAAAGCCTTCGTTTGGTCTTGAGATAAACTTTGTCCAGGTTTTAATTTCAAAGTTACAGAAGCACTGCCCGGTTGAGTATCTTTTACAAACTGAGTATCATTAGGCAATACTAAATGAACTCTTGCATTTTCAATTTGTGGGAGTGATTTTATAGTTCTCTCCAGTTCACCCTGAAGTGCTCTCTGATAATTTATATTCATCTGCTGATCTGTTTGCCCGAAATTGCTTTTATCTAAAAGTTCAAATCCCTGACTTCCATTAGTAAGCTGTACTTCTGAAAGAGTCTGCATTCTAATTTTGTCCACTTGAGCTTTAGGTACTAGTATAGAATTTCCCTGTACTTTTGCATCTACTTTATCACTTTGAAGCTGCTTATAAATTGCAGCTGAATCCGTAGCATCTAGGTTAGAAAATAATACCGCATATTTCGTTTTTCCTAAAGTTAATCCCCCAAATATCAAAGCTGCAACAATTCCTACAGCTATAACACTAAAAGCTATCTTTTTATTTCTACTTAAATCCTTCCATTTGCCTGTTAAATTTTTAAAAATCTGCGATATTTTACCCATTTAATCCGGTTCTCCTTCTATAACTGTGTTCTATTTATCTCCTGATATGCTTCAACAAATTTATTTCTAATTTGTACAGCAAGTTCTAGTGACATCTTAGCCTGTTCAGCATCAAGCATAACATTGGCTACATCATTTCTGTCTCCTTCTACAAATTCCTTGGTACTGTTATTCGCCTGTACCTGCTGATTGTTAACTTCATTTAATTTACTTTGTAGCAAGTTTGAAAAAGAAGCTACACCATCTTCATTATTTACTATATTATCTTTAGAAGCATTTGATACATTTTGATTAAGCGTATTTCCACCTATTTTATCAAACACAGTAGTATCTGGAGTAAATTCGTTTATTTTCATAATGCACCCCCTTATCTACCTATTTCTAAAGCTTTAGAAAACATACTTTTTTCAGAATTAATAGCACTTAGGTTTGCTTCATAAGATCTAGTAGCTACCATCATATCAGCCATTTCATTCAATATGTTCACATTTGGCATAGAAACATATCCTGATGCATCAGCATCTGGATTAGTAGGATCATACTCTCTCTTAAAAGGTGAAGTATCATCCTTTATTGCTACAACTTTTACCCCCTGAGGAACATCTCCATAATTTCCATTACTATCTAAAGCCTTACTTAAATTTTCTCCAAAAACTGCAACCTTTCTCCTATAAGGTTGTCCATTTGCACCGCGAGTTGTCTCTACATTTGCCATATTAGAAGCTATTGTATCCATACTAAGTCTTTCTGCCGAAAGTCCACTGGCACTTATTCTCATAGTATTAAATGCTTGAATCATAAATATCCTCCTTAATTTCCATTTATCACACTTTTTTGCATACTTAACCTATTGTTTTCAAGAGTTATAAGTGCATTATACATAAGTTCATTTGCAGCTTGATTTACGGTTTCTACCTCAATATCTACATTATTTCCATCTGACCTCATACTAGTTGAACTATCGGTATTTGTAGTTATTGCCCCATAATCATTACCTAACTTCATATGTTTTTCATCATCTGTCTTTAATTCTAACTTATCTACACTATTTTTTAAATTTTCTTCAAACGTAACATACTTCCTCTTATATCCAGCAGTATTAATATTTGCTATATTACTGGATATAGCCTGACTTCTAGTCGAAGCTGCATCTAATCCTCTTGTAAGCAAATTATTTACCAATTGGTCATTTGACATATTATTTATATTCAACCAAAACTCCCCCCCCTTCTTAAAAAAACATTAAGCATATTATAATTTTCCTTAAACAATTTAATTTTAAATTGTACTTTACTTTTGATTAAAATTATTTTCTATATAGATAGATTAACACAATTATAAATTATATTCTATATTTTTGTAACATTTTTATAAGTTTGTTATCTTTTAATAGAAATATATTGCATATTGCAAATAAGCCCGTATTTGTAAGGTATTTTATCATTTCTTATCCATCAGTGGATAATTTTAGGACTAAAACTATAAGAAAGATACCTAAACCATAAAAGCAAGGTACCTTAACTTAATTTTCAAATGTATTACTTTCTAAAATTCTGTATTATCTGTAAGACATCCTGAGGTAATTTGTTAGCCTGATTGATCATTGCATTAGAAGCCTGTATTACTATACTTTCTTTTGAATAGTTCATCATTTCCTCTGCCATATCTGAATCTCTTATACTGCTGTACGCATCAGTCATTTTTTCATTTAACTCCTGCATATTATCATAACTACTGGTAAATCTATTTTCCAAAGCCCCATATTTGCTTCTCAAAGATACTATTGTATTTAAAGAACTATCTATTATACTTAAGGGACTATCATTATCTCCGCTCAATATATCTTTTCCCCCACCAGTCTTAATTTTATATAAGTCTGAAACAACACTATCCGATCCATTAGTCAAATCTATCTGAGGTATATTTACATCATCTCCAGCATTAGTTCCTACAGTCATACTAATAGTTTTATTTTGACCTAATAACTTAAATCCATTAAATTCTGTGTTTTGTGCCGTTTCGTTTATTCCATCCAGCATTTGGTCTATTTCACCTTGTATTAGCTGTCTGTCACTTGGAGTAGCAGAACCATCTCCAGCTTGCACAGTAAGCTGTCTAATCCTCTGAACCATACTTGTGATTTCATTTAATCCACTTTCTGCACTTTGAAGCATACTTACACCATCCTGAACATTTCTAGTTACCGTCTCAAGACTCTTAACTTGAATGCTTATGTTCTCGCTTTGTACAAGTCCCGTTGGATTATCTGCAGCACTATTTATTTTACATCCACTGGATATTCTGTTTAAATCTCCACTTTGCCTATCTAAAGCTTGATTTTGGATCATATGCATTATCAAAGCTGGCATGTTATAACTTAGTCTCATAAAATTTACTCCTTTCTACATACGGTAAGCACTTATTCTATAGTAAACTCATAAAGCTTAACCCTTATGAATTATTATCGAAATCTCCTATAGAATGCTTTAGATCAAAACACTTATTCAATGAATTAAAATCATCTTCCATGTACGTTACATATGGACTAAAAATTACGGCGTAATTTTTTTAAAGAACAAAGTTCAAAGTTCAAATATCAAATAAGGATAATTTTCTTCCTAACGTCAGAAAATATTAAAATTATAGATTTCCTGAGGTACGAGGGAAATCATCTTTATTTGTTCTTTGTTATTTGAACTTTGCTATTTTCAAAAGCTTTGCTTCGCAATATTTTTAAACTACGAAAGTTGAGTTAAATTATACTATGGTTTTATTATAAGGATCTATCCTAACATACATTTGAAATAATTCAAATGCCTGTTCTTCAGTAATACGACCGCTGTCTAAATTGCGATATAGTATATACAAATTAGCATTTAAGTTAGGATCTACTCCCTTGCTTTCCTTCATCTTTTCTAATATTTGTTCTTTAAGAGGAATATTTTTTTGATTTAAATCTTCCTGTAGTAAATCTAGGAGTTTATCTACTTCTTTCCGCGTAGCTTTTTCTCTAGTAGTAATTCTTATACTTTTTAATCCCGAAATCAATTTATCTATAGACTCTTTAGGTATAAATACCTTTTCACTTTCACTCAAGTTAAATCCCCCTCTTATATTACATTTACTTTTTATATCTATTAATTTACTTTTTAATTTAATTAAGTTATATATTATATATTATCAATGTAACAAGCATACTGTCAAATACTAATTTCATTAACTTCAATTCGTAATTTATACACTTTTATTCTACTTTAAATTTATTTACAACATTTATTAAATCCTTCGATGTAGAATTCAAACTTTCAGCAGATGATGCCACTTCTTGTATAGATGCACTTACTTCCTCTGTAGATGCTGCTATTTCCTCCGTAGATGTAGTAGTGTTTTTTATTAAATTTCCAAACTGATTCATACTGTCCATAAATTCTTTTCTAGATTGTACTGTGCTATTTACTGAAGTAAAAGTTTTATCAACTAAAGGTACAATTTCTTCAATTGAATCTACTATCATTTCAAAAGATTTCACCATGTTTTCTGCCACTATATTCTGTTCATTTATAGATTCTTCAGCCTTTTTAGAATTTACAATAACTTCATTTGAATCACTATTTATATAATTAATTAAATCACTTATTTTTTTAGCTGAATCCTGAGACTCTTCAGCTAAATTTCTTATCTCCTCTGCTACTACTGAAAATCCCTTTCCAGCTTCGCCTGCCCTTGCAGATTCAATAGCTGCATTTAAAGCTAAAAGATCTGTTTGCTCTGCTATCTGTGCTATAACATCAGTTATTTCTCTTACCTTTTTTATAGATTCATTGAGCTTATAAACTTTATCAGAAACTATTGTAAAAGAAGAATCTACGGTACCTATTGCTTTTTTCAATGAATTCACTTCATTTTTCCCTAAGTCTACTTTATTCACTGCATTACCCGTACTTACCTTTACAGAATTTAATTTATCATTTATGTTTTCCATGTGTTTGTTTACACTTTCTAATAAATTAAACATATTATCTATATACTTTTGCTGTCCTTCAGCACCTTTAGCTAAATCCTGAACTACTGCAGATACTTCCTGGGAAGAAGCTGATATTTCTTCAGAAATTGCATTCAAACCTTCGGCTTGTTGTTCAACATTTGAAGAATTTTTCTTAACATCTTCAACTAATTTTTTTATATTAATATTCATATCTTGTACATAATTGCTTATTCTTCCAAACTCATCATTTCTATTTAAAAACTTTTCAGGCATACTGTAAGTAAAATTTCCTTCACCTACTTTAGCAACTATTACCTTTAACTTTTCTAATATCTTATATGCTGAATTACCAATGAAAATAGCTACTACTATAGATATTATTATTCCTATAATAACTAAACAGAAAATAAATTTTCTTATGCCGCTTGTATCACTTATAAATTCAGAATTTTTAGCTGTGCCTACAATTTTCCAGGAATTTTTCTCATTTGTAGTATAAGCATACAGCTTCTCTATTCCATTATATGTATTCTTAAAATAATTAGTTTTATTTGAGCTTATATAGTCCCAATTACTTTTTTTAAGTTCACTGTCTTTCCCTACCTGGTTAAAATCTGGATGTACTATTATTTTACCTTCTTTATTAGTAATATAAACATATCCTGTGTTTCCTACCTTTATAGAAACTATATCTTTAGATAAATTTTTCAGAGAAACATCTATAGCAGCTACTCCTACTACATTGCCATCTTTCTCCACAGTTTTTGCTACTGTAATCATCATCTGTGATGTATTTACATCTTTGTATGGATCTGTCCATACAACTTGTCCTTTTTTATTCATAGCATTTTTATACCACGTTCTCTGTCTAGCATCATATTCTTTAGATGGCTGTCGTATGTTTCCATCCATATTTATTCTCATGCCGCTCAAATCAGCAAAATATACACTTACCATATTTTCGTTGCTGTCTTTAGTGTTTTTAAGTAATTCTACTGCACTACTTCTGCTCCCATCATTATTAATGTCTAAATTTTTCAAAACAGAACTATTGGCAATAACCTGAGTCTGACTTTCCATGCCATTTAAAAATTTATTTATAGAACCATTTACATTTATGACAATTTGCTCAGAACTGTTTTGAAACTTTTCATACAATATCCCATAAGATTTTTCATAAATTGATATTCCAAGTATACATAATAATACTGCTGTTGTTGCAGAAATTATCAGTATTAACTTAGTTTTAATACTTTTAAAATTAAACATAAATTGTTTTTTTCCCCCTAAGTTAACACAAAATTGCAAATATTTATTTCAACATTTATATTTCCCTATTATATCATACTCTAGAATAATGCAAAAAACAATAATGCACCTTCAATAGCAATTAAAAATTGGGGTAACCTTTAAATTTTACCCCAATCTATCCTATAACTACACTTCTTTAAATTATGCTAAGGCTTCCTTTTCATGGTCTAAAAACTGAACCTTATCCGCTTCCACAGTTGTAAAATATTTTCTTGTATCATCTTTAGTATAGCTTTTAGTAATTATTTTGCCATTTACACCTATAAGTCTTCCTTTTTTTAAATAGGGAAGCAATTTATTTCCATAATTAGTCCAATAGGAAACAGGAATAAAATCCGCTTCTCTTTCTCCAGTTTTGCTTACAAAATCTCTGCCTACTGCCAGAATGAATTTAACTACACTTCTATCGTAATTTTCAAGTTGAACCAATTCTGCATCCTTAGTTAACCTTCCAATAAGAGTAACACTATTCAATAGATTTTACCTCCTAGTTATTTTTTCTATAATTATATCCAGGAGGGAAGCTTTTATTCATATAACTCAACTTTCGAAGTTTAAAAATAACATGAAGTAATTAATTCACAATTAATGACGATTTTCTGTTGTCACAGAAAATCTAAAAATTTAATGTTCATACCACTTAGTTTTTAGATTTTTCATAGCATTAGCGAAGAAAAATCTACCAAAATTGTGAATTGTGAAATGTACATTAACTATTAATTCTTAACTCTTACCTAATTCCCGTAGAACCGAATCCTCCTTCTCCTCTTTCAGTGTCACTTAGCTCTTCTACTTCTTGTACATATACTCTTTCCACAGGCTTTACTACCATTTGAGCAATTTTCATATTTTTTTCAACTAAAAAGGATTCCTGCCCTAAGTTGATCATAAGCACTTTTATCTCACCTCTGTATCCTTCATCCACAGTACCTGGTGTATTTAAAAGAGTTATACCATGTTTTAATGCAAGACCACTTCTTGGTCTAACTTGAGCTTCTGTATTTGGTGGAAGCTGAATCTTAATCCCGGTAGATACTAACTTCCTTTCCATTGGTTTTATTAAGACTTCTTCTACTGAAAATAGATCAAGACCTGCATCTCCTTTATGTGCGTAAAATGGAATTACAGCGTCATCATTAACTTTTTTTATTAATAGTTTCATAAATTACAAACATCCTTTCAGAATTAATCTACACATATTTTTTAACAGTTGATAGTTCTCAACTTTAAATCAATATAACTAATTATGCATCAAATATGTTTCCTAAAACTACTACTTTTTGATTCAACATTTGAACATATAGATATTCGTTTTCCACATAAAAACCATATAGCTCAGTTGCATCAGTAATTTCTCCACATTCACCTATAAATTTTTCAAAAGAATACCTTCCAAATTTCACAGGGAGCTTAATAGAACTTTTTTCATTATTTATGGATATTATATCTCCTTCAAAAATATCTCTACCATTTTTATCTTTTAAGCCTGTAAACTCAAGGGATATAAATCTATCTTTTACTTTGCAACTTTGTTCTGGATAGGGATTTTCACTTATATAAAAATGCTTTTTTCCCTTATCCCATATTTTAAATTTAAATTTTCTCATACTAAATCACTCCAAATCGCACTAAAATATTCCCTATATTATCCAATATAGGGAATATTTTATATAATTAAACTAGTATTCAAATTCTTTAACATTTGAGCATAATGATATTTTAAGTTTTTTATCTTTTACTACCTTTTTATAGGAACACAAAAATTCATTTAACTCGGGATCCTGCAAATCTATATCTTTTTCACTTTTTAAAGTAAGTTTTTCTTCACTTATAAGTATGCTAAGATTGTTCATAGAATTATTTATACTATAAGTGGTTACTAAGACATTTCCCATATCTTGCTTATATTTTTCCTGAAATGATACTGTTTTTCTCAAAGATTCATAGTCAACATTTTTATTTACAGAAGGCATCTCGATTCCCATGCCTTTCATCTGCTTTTCTACATCTTCCATATTGAATCCATATCTTTCCATAAGTTTTTTTTGAATGTTAAATAGCTTTTCTTGTGATATATTATTTTTTTCCATATATTCTTGAATGTCTTTATAGAAATCTCCCATTGATAATTTTCCCTGAGACATATCATAGGAAAGTCCATATACATAATCTTCAAATTTCTCTACATCTTTTTCCCTAGCTCTATTTTTAATTTCATCGAAGTTTAC
>DAIMMR010000103.1:0-10812 GCA_036720575.1 Clostridium sp. | reverse complement strand
CAAATATATAAAGGATCAAAAGTTAATTTAGGACGGAGTAGACCGAATGCTTACCTTTTAACAAAATAAAAGGTTTGATTATACTTATTATTTGTAAATTTGCCCTTTCAAAAATTGACTATCATCACAAATGAATGTGACAGGTAGCCACGAAGTGCGCCCGGACGGAACGCTTAAAAAAAAAAGACAAATCCTTACAAAAAAGATGAATGTTATAAAAACTGAATTAGAGGGAGTGGTAATTATTGAGCCCCGAGTTTATGCAGATAGTCGGGGATATTTTTTTGAATCCTTTTCCCAAAAAGAGTTCGAAGAAAAAGTATGCAACACCATCTTTGTTCAGGACAATGAATCCAAATCCAGTTACGGCGTATTGAGAGGTTTACACTTTCAGAAAATGCCCTATACACAATCAAAGTTAGTAAGGGTAGTAAAAGGAAAAGTGCTGGACATCGCGGTAGACATTCGAAAAGGCTCACCCACATTTGGGAAGTCTGTAGCCGCAGAACTATCAGAAGAAAACAAACTCCAGTTTTTTGTCCCCCGCGGCTTTGCACACGGCTTTGTAGTGTTGAGTGAAGAAGCCATCTTTCAATATAAGTGCGACAATTATTACACCCCCCAATCCGAGGGCGGCATATTATGGAACGATCCCTCATTGGATATCGATTGGATTTTGAATGAAAAAGAGATCATTTTGTCCGAAAAAGACAAAATCAATCCACTGTTAAAAGATTCTAATTATCTATTTGATTATTCAGAAGATCTATATGCATAAAATACTTGTCGTCGGGTCGAGCGGACAGTTAGGAAATGAGTTAGGACTTGTAGCAAAAAAAGAGATACGAAATCAGGTTTATCACTTCTCGAACGAAAGAGTCTGTCCCAGTTCGATTTTGCCATTGCCATCAACGATACATTCGGACATAACTGTAAAGTCCTTCCCTGTCATTCAGAGGAATTTCCAAGTAAAGTACCCCTTCCAAATTATTCAGTTTTGGATAAACAAAATAATGAATGAGCTGGGGGTTGAAGTTCCGCAAAGGAGAAAGTCAATGATCAAGTGCATGAGGGCGATTCAAAGGTGAAAGGGAAGCACGAGGTTCACTTTTTAAGTAATTGACATTAATCTGATAAATTCTATTTTCGTCACAATAATTGAAAATATACATATAATGAAAAAAATCATGCTTGTATTCGGCACCCGTCCCGAAGCTATTAAAATGGCACCGCTAGTAAAAGAGTTACAAAAACATCCCGATAAATTTCAAACAATAATAACCGTAACTGCTCAACACCGCGAAATGCTCGATCAGGTATTGCATCTTTTTGAGATTGCTCCAGACTATGATCTTAACATTATGAAACAGGGACAAGATTTGTACGATATTACATCCAACGTATTACTTGGCATGCGTAATATCCTTAAGGAAACTAAACCAGATATAGTATTGGTACACGGTGATACTTCTACTTCAACTGCTACTGCATTAGCCACTTTTTATGCTCAAATTCCTGTAGGCCACGTTGAGGCTGGTTTAAGAACAAATGACATATATAGTCCTTGGCCAGAGGAGATGAATCGAAGAATAACGGGGCGACTAGCAACGATACACTTCTCTCCCACTCAACTAAGTAAAAATAACCTATTGAAAGAGAAAACTCCTGAAGCAAATATTTACATTACTGGAAATACCGTAATTGATGCTCTCTATATGGCAATTAAACGAATCAAAGAGACTCCAGGAATACAAAATAAAATTCAAAAAGAATTAAATACTGCTGGAATTCCACAAGACAAACTCAGTAGCTGGGAAAGTAATGAGAGAAAAATGGTACTTATTACTGGTCATAGAAGGGAGAATTTTGGAGGAGGTTTTATAGACATATGCAATGCCATAAAAGATTTAGCAGGAAAATATCCTGAAACAGATTTTCTTTATCCAATGCATCTCAATCCAAATGTACGAAATGCAATCAAAAAAGTATTTGGCGAAGTTGAAGATGATAATGATAATAAATTATTCATTGAGCCACTTGAATATTTACCTTTTATCTATTTAATGAACTATTGCAAGATCGTACTCACAGATAGTGGAGGGATTCAAGAGGAAGCACCCGGATTAGGTAAACCAGTACTAGTTATGCGAAATACTACAGAACGTCCCGAAGCTTTAGAAGCTGGAACAGTAAAATTGGTAGGGACAAATAGAGAACTGATTATTAAAGAGGTAACTAAGCTTCTCGAAAACCAAGAGTATTACAATAAAATGAGTAAAGCCAACAATCCCTATGGAGATGGATTGGCATGTGAACGTATAGTAAAAGAATTGATAAAATATTTTTCATAAATGAAAGCACTTTTCATGGGTCTTGGGTATATTGGTTTACCCACAGCAGCTATAGCTGCAAAAAACGGAGTTGAAGTAATTGGAGTAGATATTAATCCATCTGTAGTGGAAACAATAAACCGCGGAGAGATTCATATTATTGAACCTGGGCTGGTTGAAGTTGTAAAAGAAGTTGTACAAAATGGCAAACTAAAAGCACAAATCAAACCCGAGGAGGCCGATGTTTTTCTGATTGTAGTGCCCACTCCATTTAAACAAAATCATAGAGCCGATATCTCCTATGTTGAAAATGCAACGCGTACGATAGTTAATTTTCTTAAACCAGGTAACCTTTTTATTATTGAGAGTACTTCTCCGGTAATGACAACTGAACGGATGGCCGATTTGATTTTTAAACTTCGCCCAGAATTAAAAGATCAAATTTACATAGCATACTGTCCCGAGAGAGTTCTTCCCGGAAATGTTATCTATGAATTAGAGCATAATGACAGGGTAATTGGAGGCTTTGACGAATCTTCCTCACAAAAAGCCTGTGACTTTTATCGTCAATTCGTGAAGGGAAAACTTCATATTACTAATGCACGTACTGCTGAAATGTGTAAACTTACTGAAAACAGTTCACGTGATGTGCAGATTGCTTTTGCCAATGAACTTTCAATTATATGCGACAAGGCAGGCATAAATGTATGGGAATTGATTGAATTGGCTAATAAACACCCTCGTGTAAATATCCTTCAACCTGGTAGTGGCGTTGGAGGTCATTGTATAGCAGTTGATCCCTGGTTCATTGTAAGTGACTATCAAGAACAGGCACAGATTATAAAACGTGCTAGAGAAACAAATGATTATAAAGCCGATTGGTGTTCAAACAAGGTATTGGAAGCATGTGCGGAATTTGAAGCCAAACACAACCGTGAACCAATAGTTGCATGCATGGGATTAGCATTCAAACCCAACATAGACGATCTACGCGAATCACCTGCCAAGTACATTACAAGTCGTATTCTTAGTGAAGCAAATGCAGAAGTTTTAGTTGTTGAACCCAATGTGAGAAATCACAAAACGTTCAATTTGACTTCATATACTGATGCATACGAAAAAGCAGATATTGTAGCTTGGTTGGTAAGACACAATGAGTTTATAAACTTTCCTAAGATAGAAGGAAAAACAGAATTTGACTTTTGTGGAGTTTATAAATAACAATCATTAATGTCATTAAAAAAACCTATTAGATTAATTATGTCATTGAAATCTAAATTAAATAGTTATAAAACATTAATTGAAAGCATCTTTTCATTATCTATTCTTAAAAGTTTAAATATTCTACTACCTTTAGTCACATTGCCGTATTTGCTAAGAGTTGTTGGTGCAGCAAATTATGGAGTTTATTCATTTATTTTTGTCTTGATTCAATATTTATTACTAATAACATCATATGGCTTTAATTATTCGGCAACTAAACAAATATCTTTAAACAGAAACAATCAAGGTGTTGTAAATAAAGTGTTTAATTCTGTTTTTGCATGTAGGTTTATTTTATTGTTATTAGGTTTAATTATTTTTTTTTTACTATCTCCAATTCTGTTACGAAGTAAAGATGAAAAATCAATGTTTATTATGGGTTTAGGAATTGTGATAGGAGATATTTTAAATCCAGTGTGGCTGTTTCAGGGAACTGAAAAGATGCGTTACATGACAATAGTTAATTTATTTTCAAAATTAGTATTTACAATACTTATTTTTGTTTTTATCCGTGAAGCAAGTGATTATTTAGAAATAATCCTATTTAATAGTTTAGGTTCTATATTATCTGGAGTATTAAGCATTTTTATTGCACGACATCAATTTAAAATTCATTTTCAATTACCGACATGGGAAGAAATAAAAATACAATTCCGTGAAGGTTTTACATTATTTTGTTCTACAATAGGAATAAATCTTTATGATAATTCAAATATATTTATTTTAAAATTTTTTGTAGATGATTCATTAATAGGTATATATTCTGCTGCAGAGAAGATTATTAAAGGTTTAAAATTATTAGGTAGTCCTATATCACAAGCATTATTTCCTCACTTAGGAAATAATTTTAAAAATAAAACTAATAAAGAATCTCTTTTACAACTATTTAAAGCAGGATTACTTTTTTCGATATTCCTATTAATCATCTCCTTAGGAACATTTATCTTTGCAGATTTACTTATAAGAATTTTTGGTGGTACTCAATACATTGAAGGAATAAAAATTATACGTATAATGTGTATTACTATATTATTGGGGGGCTTAAATTCTTTATTAGGATTTTCAGGACTTGTAAATTTAAATAGGCAAAAAGATTTTATGATCGGAGTTTTTATTTCAGGTATATTTTGCATTATCTTCCAAATAATTTTTATTCCGGTTGGTGGTATTATTATTGCTGCATGGGCATCTGTTTTATCGGAAGTAATATTACTTACAGTTATTCTTGTTTCACTATATAAAATTAATAAACGTCAATAGTATTTTAAAATGAATAATATAAATCCCTTATTAAGCATTGTTGTTCCTACAAAAAATAGATACAAGTATCTAATACATCTCATTAAATTGATTAAGAGTTTTGGTTCAAATGAAATTGAATTAGTAATTCAAGATAATTCTGATAATAATGATGAAATTATGGATTTTTTAAGTAATGAGAAATCTGAAAATATTAAGTACTTTTATCAATCTGAGAAATTATCTATGTCTAAAAACTCCGATTTTGCAATATTAAATTCAAAAGGCGAATATGTTTGCTTCATTGGAGATGATGATGGCGTCTGTCATAACATTCTGGAATGTGTAAAATGGATGAAAAAAAACAATATAGAAGCATTACGTTCAAGAAGAGCATCATTCGTATGGGGAGATAGTATTAAAAATCCTAAAAAAATTAATAATGCAACAGATTGTGTGTTATATAATAAACCATCAGCTAAATTTACTTATCTAAATCCTAAAAAAGAATTAGATAATATATTAAGAAAAGGTTTTCAAAGTATTGATTTTATACCAATTGTTTATAATGGTATAGTGAAACGATCAATTTTAGATAATGTATTCGAAATAGGAAAAACATTTTTCCCTGGAGGTTCTCCAGATATTTCAAATGGTGTGGTTTTATCATTTTTTGTAAATAAGATGGTATTTGTTGATTTTCCAATTATTATTTCTGGCACTTCAAAAATGACAGGTGGTGGAATACACAAACAAAAGGGTCAGAGTGTTCCGTTAGAAAAAGTAGATTTCATTGAGCGATCAGTTGTTGAAAATTGGGAAAGAGATTTTCCGAAAATTTGGGCTGGGAGGTTAGCTTGGCCGGAATCAGGTATTAAAGCTTTGAGATATGTAAATCAACCAGAATATATTAAAAAATTAAATAAGAATTATATGTTCGCCGCTTTTAGCCTGTACTTTTTGCAATATAAAAAAATAGGTTATAAATACGCTCCTAATAAGTTTTATTTTATTTTTTATTTCATTTTTCTTCTTTTTTCAAATGGTGTGCGAGTAATAAAAAACAAAATAATATCCTGCATACTTCGTAAAAAGTATGCAGGAAGATTTATAAAAAGAAACATTACTGATATTGAAACTGCAGCATCATTTTTAACATCAATAGTTAAAGATTTTGATTTTTATAAATTAAAATATTACAAAAGCAAATAAATAACTCATAAATAGTAAAAATTCAGAATTCAGTTTGATATATATTTCCCAATATCCTATCAATACAAATAAATATTTATATTAAAACTGAAGAGAAATAACATTATGAGAATTCCCTTCAAAAAAGAGTATTTAGTTTATTAGATATAAAAATTACGTCAAAATGGGTAAAATCTATTATTAAATTTTTAACTATATGTATATATACGTATTTGTATTTATAATACTTATTTTATTGTCCATAGTTTATGATGCTAAAAAAGGAATTAAGGGATATAAATTCTCTTATATAATAACTTTTTTAATTATTACGGTAGTTGCAGGTTTACGCTATAAAATTGGTTCTGATACTTTAGCATATATGGATGAATATAAATATTATCCAGATATTTTTCATTTAACTAATTATAATTATAAAGATATTAGAGATGATGTATTATGGGTAGTCTTTTGTTCTTTGTGTAAATCTATTTCAGACAGCTATTTTTTCATGCAATTTATTCATGCATTTTTAATTAACAGCGTCTTCTTTTATTTTATATACAAAAATACAAAATATCGTTTTACAGCAGTTTTCTTCTACTACATTTTGGGATTTTTATATTTTAATACAGAGATATTAAGAGAATCCATGGCTGTCTCTGTCTTTTTAATTTCACTTTCTTCATTTTATAAAAAAAAATGGGTACAATATTACATTCTAGTTACTGTTGCTACACTATTTCATTCCTCAGCTTTAATTACATTTATTTTTCCTCTATTTATTAAAATAAAATTCAACAAATTCTTTATTATCTCATTAATAACAGTAACATTATTAGCAAGTGTAATTTGGCAGCTCTTTAATGAGAATATAAAATACTTTTTTGCAATATCATCTATTGAATCAAAAGCAAATATATACCTAACAAATGAATTATATCAATATAGTTTAAACGGCATAATTTATGGCCTTTTTGCATATGTTTTTACTCCTTTAATTTGTGTACTATATTTTTATAAAAAAAATACAGGATCATCAAAACAGGCACCTCTAATTTGGTTATATATTTCATTAGGAATATTTATCATTTATAACAATACAATTTTTACTCGCTTCCAAAATTATTTATTTTTCCCATTTATAATATTATTATCAAATATTTTTAATAATCAAGAAACCAAAAAAAGAGATAAATTAAGCCAACCATTTCAATTTTTTGCACTATTTCTTATAATTCTAGTCACACATTATTATAATTATTTCAAATTGGATATTACGAATAATACATATATTTACGACAGATATACCCCATATCATTCAATATTAACAAAGAAAACAACTAAAGAAAGAGAGATTCTTGATTATTATTGGTGATTTTTTACAGAAAATAAAATATTACAGAAAATGAATAATAAAATATTAATATCACGTTCTAATGAGATTTATTCATCTCCGAGAATTGAGAAATATATAGAGTTTTATGAAGAAAAAGACATAAATTATCTTGCAGTAGGATGGGATAGATTAAATAAAAATCTTAGAAAAAAAAACACTATTTATTATAAAAAGAGAAGTGGCTATAATATCGGAGGATTGAAAGCAGCAATAAATCGTTTGGAATGGATGTTTTTTTTACTAAAAACTTTATTTAAACATAGAAAAGACATAGATATAATTCATGCATTTGATTTGGATACGGCTTTTCCTGCATGTATTTTCAAAACTTTATTTAAACAAAAAACAATAGTGATATTTGATGTATGTGACTGGTTTAGTGCTAATTTATATAATCAACATAAGATTATTTTATGGGGCTTTAAACTAATGGAACATTACTCCATCAAGCACTCCAATGAAGTCATTATTTGTGAACCGGAAAGAATAGAGCAAATACCGTATAAATTAAATCACCCTGAATTAATTGTACCAAACATTCCATCATTTAAAAATATGTCTTTTTTACATTATAATGCTAAATGTAAATTTGACAATCCCAACATCACTTTCTCTTATGTTGGTGGTTTCAGTAATTTCAGAATGTTAAATGAACTTTTAAACATTGCCGAAAAGGGTCTAATTAATCTATTAATAGCTGGATATGGTAGTCCTGAAATTGAAAATCGGTGTAGAGAAGCTTCTAAACTCCATAATATTATTTTTTTCGGAAAAGTTGAATATAAGGAAGGTCTTAATATTATGTTTAATTCAGATATAATTTATGCTATGTATTTAAAATCCAATCCAAATCATTATTATGCGGCACCGAATAAATATTATGAAACCATGATGTTAGGAAAACCCATTTTATCGACTAATGGTATTAGTTTAGGTTCTAAAATTATAAAAAACGGCATTGGCTATACCATAGATGAAAGCGAAACAGCTCTAATAACTTTTATACTTGGTATAGATAAAGATGATATGATAAAAAAGGGAAAAAAGGCTTCAACTCTTTGGAAAGAAAAATATAGATCATATACATCTGACTTTCTGAACAACAAATATTCTAAAATAATCAATTAAAATTTACATTAAAAATTTATTATGTCAATTTTCAAAAATAAAATTCTATTAATTACCGGAGGAACTGGCTCTTTCGGGAATATGGTATTAAAACGCTTTTTAGATTCAGATATTAAAGAAATCCGAATTTTTAGTCGAGACGAAAAAAAGCAAGATGATATGCGCCACACACTCCAGAATCCTAAAGTGAAATTTTACATCGGAGATGTAAGGGAAAAAGCATCGGTTGATTTTGCAATGTTAGGTGTTGATTATGTATTCTCTGCTGCTGCACTTAAGCAAGTACCTTCTTGTGAGTTTTTTCCAATGCAAGCTGTGTTGACAAATGTTATTGGAACAAACAATGTTATCGATTCAGCAATTCAACATGGTGTAAAAAACATTGTTATTTTGAGTACCGATAAAGCTGCATATCCCATTAATGCTATGGGAATAAGTAAAGCAATGATGGAAAAAGTAGCTATTGCAAAAGGAAGGGCATTAGGAATAAATGCACAAACAACAATTTGCTGTACTCGTTATGGAAATGTTATGGGTTCTAGAGGATCTGTTATTCCATTGTGGATTGATCAAATAAAATCAAATAATCCTATAACAATTACTGATCCAAATATGACACGCTTTATGATGACATTAGAAGATGCCGTTGATTTAGTAATATATGCTTTTGAACATGGAAATAATGGAGATTTATTTGTTCAAAAAGCACCTGCTGCCACTTTAACTGTTTTAGCTAAAGCTTTGATAGAACTTTTTCATTCGGAAACAGAAGTACGTATTATTGGACCTCGTCATGGAGAAAAAGTATTTGAGACACTTGTAACTCGAGAAGAAATTGTTAAGGCTGAAGATATGGGTGAATATTTTAGAATACCTTGTGATTCGCGCGATATGAATTATGACAAACTAGAAATTGGTAATAAGGATATTTCTCAAACAGATGACTATCATTCCCATAATACTAAACAACTTACAGTCGATGAAATGAAAAGGTTGTTGATGAAATTAGATATTATAAACAAGGATAAAAGAGTAATTCAATATTTATAAAATATAATTTATGAAGGTTCTTATATTAGGTGCAAATGGTATGGCTGGGCATACTATTACAACATACTTTTTGGAAAGAGGTTATAATGTAACGGCTTATACCAGTACACCAATAAAATTTCATTTATTAAATGGTAATAATATCATTGGAAATGCTTTTGATACGGAAAAATTCAAATTAGCTCTTTTATCTGATAATTATGACGTGGTTATAAATTGTATTGGTATACTAAATCAAAATGCAAATAATAATCCATCAAAAGCAATATATTTAAATAGTTATCTTCCCCATTTAATTGCAGACACACTAAAAGAACATAAAACAAAACTAATTCAAATGAGTACTGATTGTGTATTTGAAGGTAATAAAGGTCCTTATTATGAAGATAGTTTGCAAGATGGAAGAAGTTTTTACGATAGAACAAAAGCTTTAGGTGAAGTTGTAGACAACAAAAACTTGACTTTTCGAAACTCAATTATTGGTCCAGACATCAATGTAAATGGTATTGGATTGTTCAATTGGTTTATGAAACAACAAGGAATAATCAATGGTTATATTGGTGCAATATGGACAGGTGTAACAACATTAACTCTAGCAAAAGCTATGGAGCAAGCTGTTAAAGATAATCTCACTGGTTTGTACAATTTGGTTAATAACCATAGTATATCAAAATACGATTTATTATGTTTATTCAATAAATATTTTAAGAATAATGAACTTTCTATTATCAAAAGTGATATTATCAAACTTGATAAATCACTAATAAATAATAGGAAAGATTTTTCATTTATTGTTCCTTCATACGAACAAATGATTAATGAAATGAAAGAATGGATAGACAAACATCCTAATTTATATTCATTCTATAATCCTAATAATGTAAAAAGAATATAACATATTTTATGTAGCAATAAATTATAAATTCTAGCACTTACGAATTAGTTATTTTATATTTTAATAATGATGGATATTTCATTAATATAGAACTTTTATTACATTTCTAATATAAAAACTAATATATATGTTTAGATCTAATTGATAAATTACTAAATAAAAAAATTGAATGATGATAAAAGAATTATTACGCAAAATTCCAGGTGCTCAAACATTGTATATAAATATTCTTTATAAACATAATAAAAAAATATTTGAAAAATATGATACTCCCCAAAAACTGGACAACGAGTTAAGATATAGCGATGAAATAAAAA
>DAIMMR010000102.1:0-10887 GCA_036720575.1 Clostridium sp. | reverse complement strand
ATTTAATATACTTCCTAAACATGGATATAGATGTATTGGCATAGATCAAAGAGGATTCGGTAAATCTGATAAACCGTTTATAGGATATGATTATAATACACTGGCAGATGATGTTAGAAAAGTGGTGGAAGCTTTAAAGTTGAAAAATTTTACGCTAGCAGGTCATTCTACAGGAGGAGCCATTGCTGTTAGATATATGTCAAGGTATAAAGAATACGGTGTATCAAAACTTATGAACTTTGCAGTAGCAGCTCCTAGTCTTATTAAACGTCCCAATTTTCCATATGGACTTGACAAGAAAACTGTAACTAGTATTATTAGTCAAACATATAATGATAGACCTAAAATGTTAAGTGATTTTGGTGATATATTTTTTTTCCAGCATATAACTGAACCTTTTGCTGATTGGTTTTTAAGTTTGGGATTACAGGCAGCAAGTTGGTCAACTATTGCAGTGGCAAATACATGGATACGAGAAGAACTGTTTAATGATTTATCTTCAATAAGTGTTCCAACATTAATTCTCCACGGAATTCACGATAAGATTGTACCTTTTGAATTGGGAGAAGTGCAAAATAAATGTATTAGAAATTCAAAACTCATACCATTTAAATATAGTGGACATGGATTATTTTATGATGAGAAAGATAAATTTAATGAAGAATTAATGGAATTTATCGAAGAATAGAATTTAATTAGGCGCCATCAATTATTAACAAATTGATGGCTTTAATATCTTGTGTTATGCAATGTTTTTTATGGATGGTAGTTTTTGTACTGACTTAATCCAGAAGTTATTTTTTCACATTCGTCAAGACAAATAGAAACTTGGTTTAACTGAGTATTTATTTGATTTTTAATATTAGAATTTTCTACTTCATCTGCAGCCATTTGCAAACCTTGCTGAGCACTTTTCAATGATTCTTTTACTTTATGAATATTATCCCTTGCTTGTGAGTTCATATATCAATTCCTCCCTTACCATCTACTTTGATTAATATTATTTACAATATAGAAAATATAATACTAAAATTTTTGACCGAATTCATGCTAAGCTATATTGAGAGTTTCATAGATCTTTTTTATATTAAAAATAGAAAACCTATATGAACGAATTAGAAGTTTGGTGAATACTTTAAATTGAAGCATTGGTATATTTAAAGCCGGATATTTAGAGAAAATTATTGAACAACTAGGATAAACAGAGTTCTTAGCATCAGATGGAGTTTTAACTCCACCTGATGCTTATTAACAGGCTTCCTTAGTGCCTTTAGCACTTAGAAGGCGTTATCCTTTAGGGGAAATCGTTATCCAGGGACGTAACTGCTCTTTACTCCAACTTGGAGAAGTAGGAGTATTAGAGCAGGTAGTCATCGGATAAAATCTAGAGTAGTGTAAAAGCTATTTTAGGTTTTATTTTTGTATATTATTTGTATATTAACTGTAATGATTTCTTTGTAAGAGATAAATTCTGGAAAAGGAATTTTAAATTCAATATAGAATACTATTTAATACAAATAACATATAATGTTATCATTATAAGCTAAGTGATAGTCACATAAAGGTAGCATTTAGTATAGTAACGTACACTAAATATATTAAGGGGATGGATAATATGATTTTAGGAATTAGTGCAAGCGGCAGAAAAGATGGAATTACCAGCAAGACAGTGAAAGCTATATTGGAAGCAAGTAATTCAGAGTATGAATACATTTCATTGTCAGGCAAGAGAATTAATGGTTGTATTGGATGTACACTTTGTGCCGCCGATAATCAGTGCAAAGTTAAAGATGACTGGAATGAAATAGCAGAAAAAATGTTAATGGCAGATGCAATTGTTTTTGGAGCACCTAATTATGGAGGGACTATAAATGCTCTTGGCCATGCATGCTTGGAAAGAACATTTTGCTTTCGACACAGAGAAGCTTTTAGTCTATCTGGTAAGATTGGTATAGCGGTTAGTGCTAGTTATAGTGAGCAAGGAGCTGGTTTAGTCAATATGATTATAAAAAAATCTATGATGGTTAATAAGATGTCAGTAGTTGGTGATGTATCCGCTCATGGATATTCCCAATGTTACACATGTGGATTTGGTCACAAATGTAGTGCAGGGAATGTGGTTAAGAAGTATGGTCCTTTGGATAAAATCGAAAAGAAACATCTTCCACCTAGTTTTGAAGAGCAGGAAGATACAATCCTTAAAGCTAATAGTATGGGAAAATTATTGGAGTCTTTAGGAGTCTAAATAAAGAATATAATCAAATAAAAGTGCCATATATTACAGTAGAAGGTGTTCAAATGACGGCTGAACAAAAACAATAGTTAATAGAAAAAATGACAAGTGCAGCATATGAAATAATGTTAGCGTAATAATTGAAATATACAAAATAAGCACTGGTTAAAACGGGTGCTTATTTTGCATTAGAAGATTCTAAATTTATTTATCAGTTAATCCATCCATAATTACAGAGTTAACATATCATTTAGATAATGTCCATTCCCATAAAGGTTCATTTACTTCCTGCAAAGTGGGAGTATTAGTGCGGGTAGTCATCGGATAAAAGTAAAATGCAATATATTTAATGATAATAATTTAACAATTTTACTTTTAGACGATGCATTGAAAGATAGATATGTGATAAAATTATTTTAAGAAATAATTTTACTATATGAAGGAGAAAATTGTGTATGGAAAACGCAAAAAGTAAAATCAAGTTAGGAATCTATGGTATTGGATTATTAATGATGGGTGTTATCGGTATTTCTAGTTCTTTATCGACAATAGGAGGTAAATTTCCTGAAGCATCGCAAACGATGATTGAGAATCTAATTTCAATACCATGTATTGTAGTTATACCTACGACTATTGTAGTCGGCAAGCTTATGCAGATGATTTCCAAAAAGAATATTGCATTGGCAGGTATTATAATTTTCCTTATAGGTGGATTAGCACCTGCATTTATGACATCTTTCACAACTATTATGGTTATGAGAGGGATACTTGGCATTGGCATAGGTATATGTCAAGTTGTTAGCACTGCAATTGTTGCTGAGAATTTTAGCGGGGTTGAACAACAAAAAGTACAAGGTACATTACAAGCAAGCCAAATGGCAGGAGTGGCTGTTATGGTATTTGCAGGTGGGTGGCTAACAGAAGTGAGATGGAATTATGTATTTTATGTGCATCTACTTGCAATCATATCACTAATTTTAGTAGCAGTTATGGTGCCAAATACAAAACCGGAAAAAATGACAACAACAGGTGATGTGCAAAAAACAAAACTTACAAGTGCTACATGGGGATGGGTTATATTCATGTGTATCCTATTTATCAGTATACAAGTATATTCTATTTCATTGTCGTTTCTTGTAACTGAAAAAAATCTTGGAACTGCTGTAGATTCAGGATTAGGGTTAGCATTCTTTGCAATTGGTGGTATTATCATGGGATTGTTATATGGAAACCTGGCAAAGAGAATTAAAAACTGTGCAATTGCAGTTGGCTGTTTGATGTTGGCGGCAGCCTATGTAGTCATAGCATTTGCTAGCAGTATGATTGTGTGTCATATTGGCAGCATACTTGTTGGTATGGCTATTTCTGCTGCTTTACCTGGTATTTTTATCAATGCAGGGATGTCTGTAGATGAATTTTCAGCAGGTATGGCAATTTCAGTTGTAACCTGTGCACAAAATTTTGGCCAATTTTGTTGCCCATATATTATTAATCCAATTGCCGCATCAATTAGCGGCGGCCGCAGTGTAAATTTTATGTGTTTCATCATAGGAGCAATTGTGGCAGCTGCTTTAACTATAGTGATGTTGGTTTGGGGTGTTAAAAAAAATAAGCAAGTAATTTAAAAATATACAGTGTGAAGAGAACATATATTAGCGGCAAAACCAATGATTTATGGCTAAAATGAGAGTACATTCAATTATCAAATCTAATAATGAATTTTATAGAAATTTAAATAGTGAACATGGAAATAGTTATTGGTTAGTTCTAATAAAAGATGATAAACTTAGTATAGAATATATGAATTAAGGAAGGATGAAAGGTAAAATAATGAAAATAGAAAATTTAAAAGTATATGATCTAGAAGAAAGCATAAAAGCAAGTAAATATCCTATGGCAGTAGATACTGATAAATGTAGTTCTGATATTACAGATACAGTTAAAAGTTTAGCTAAATCACCTAAAGGGGAAGCTCATGATCAATTTTTATCAGGAATACGTGTTGCCTTCGATTTAACATTTAGTAATAAGGCATGGGTTGAATTAGAAAGATATAGGTTTATTACTTTTGTAAGTAGTCAGAGTACAATGCATAGAATATCAAAATTTGATTTATCCAAGCAGTATAATGAATATGTGGATAAAAGAATTATTGATATTATAGAAGAATTAAAGGATACATATAATAAAACTCATGATAAAGAAGATTATTTAAAGCTTCTATACTCTAATCCTGCAGGATTTGAACTTACTGCAAGATTAACTACTAATTATAGATGCTTAAAGGGTGTATATAGCCAGAGAAGGAATCATAGATTACCAGAATGGCGAGAATTTTGTAAGTGGATTGAAACTCTACCATATGCTAAAGAATTGATAATTTAAAAAGAGCGGATAACCGCTCTTTTTTATAAAATGAAAAATTTATAATTCAAATATTTAAATTGTAAATATTGGATGCTAATTAAAAAACGTAAATAATATAAGCAATATAGCCATAGGAATAATTGCAAACACAACTAATAATGCAGGTGGTATGTCATCTTCCGGTACAGATCTATCATTAAGTTTATTTAATTTTTCAGTTGGCGGCTGTACAGTACGATCTTTTTCTATTGATTTTTGTCCTAGAGAACCTAAGTTTGCCATCAATATACACCTCCTTATACTAATTTTATACTTAAACAAAAATTTTTTTCATTAATTCTTATTCAAGTATACGTTTACAGGATATCCACATTTTAGCTAAATTTGAAATAGTTTAATATATCTCCTATTTATATTATATACAATTGTTTCTCGTTTGTGAACATTATTTGAATTATTTATAAAATTTAATTTCATATATTGAAGATATTTTAAGCTTATCATAAGTTTGGGGTAAGTTCATTTTTATGAAAAGAAGAATAAAATTATGCTAACTTCTTATTTAGATAGGATATAATATAATTGCAAGAATGTAGTGAAAACGGATAAACGGTGTTATATACATTTTTCCCTACATGACAAAGCATAATACTATCTTATATAATAGTAATATACTAAAAATTTTTGGGAGAAGGTTAAAAAGTAGTATGAAAAGAATAAATGAAATTTTTAGTGATTATGAAACAGAAGGTAACATAAATGCTGCCATTGTAGAATCTGTAGTCTTAAGTAAAAAAAATAAAACTTTAGAAATGAAAATTAACTCAGATAAGTATATAGAAATAAGGGAAATCCAGCACCTTAATAAATTTATAAGAGAAAGATTTTCACTAAAGGATTCTAAAATTGCTGTAAAGTATGCTGAAGATACGGATAAAAAACCCATAGAAGATGAATTGAAAAATATTATATTTTTGGTGGCAGATAAGCATCCTGCTTTAAGAGCAGTACTCTTAAATAATAGTGAATATGAAGTGAATGAAAATACCATAAACTTCAATTTAAAAATTTCAGTATCAGATTTTTTAAAATCTATGGATTATGATAAAAAGATCTCTAAGGCTATAAAAAGTATGTACGGTGCGGAATATAAAATAAATTTTGTTGATAAATTAGGAAGTGAAGAATTAGTAAAGTTTCAAGAGGATAAACGTGAAAGTGAAATGCTGTTTATTAAAAAGGAAGTTAATAGTACACGAAGCAATAATGTTTCTAAATTGCCAAAGAAGCCTGTAGAAAAAAATCAGGAAATAAAAGCAGAAACTCATAGGAAAAAAGGCAATCCATTCTTAATATTAGGTAGAAGTAACAGTATTAAGGAGCCTGTAGTAAAAATTACTGACATCACACCAGATGAAGGTAGGATAGCTATAGAAGGTGAAATATCCAACATGGAATCAAAGGAACTCCGAAGCGGAAAAATATTAATTTCCTTTGATTTATATGATGGTTCAAGTTCCATGACCTGTAAGGTATTTTGCAAACCCGGTGAAGATAGTGAGGTATTATCCAGACTTAAAAAGGCTAAGGGTATTAGGCTTTCTGGAAATTCAGGTTATAGTAAGTTTTCTCAGGAAATTGAGATTATTGCCAATACTATAATTGAAACAGAGGGCATGAACAAAGTTCAGAGGCAAGATAAATCAGAGGTGAAGAGAGTAGAACTTCACATGCATACACAAATGAGTCAGATGGATGCTATGACTAGTGCCACTGATTTAATTAAAAGAGCAATGAGCTGGGGCATGAAATCAATTGCCATAACGGATCATGGAGTGGTGCAGGCTTTCCCTGAGGCACATAAACTCTTAGGAAGAGATAACCCTGACATGAAAGTTATATATGGAGTGGAGGCCTATTTGGCACCAGATAAAAAGCCATCTGTAACAAATCCTAAGGGACAGAGCATTGATACCACCTATTGCGTACTGGATTTGGAAACTACAGGTTTTTCGCCAGTAACAGAAAAAATTACTGAAATAGGAATAATGAAAATCAAGGATGGAAAGGTAATAGATACATTCAGCTGCTTTGTAAACCCTGAAAAGCCAATTCCATTAAGAGTTGTAGAGGTTACAAATATAACTGATGATATGGTAAGAAATGCAGAAACCATAGAACAGGTATTCCCTAAAATGCTGGATTTTATTAAGGATAGCGTTTTGGTTGCACATAATGCTGAATTTGATGTGGGATTCTTAAAGCATAATGCCAGAATTTTAGGTTATAACTTTGATTTTACATATGTGGATACTTTGTCCTTAGCACAGGAGGTTTTCCCTGATTTTAAAACCTATAAATTAGGAAGAATTGCTAAAAACCTCGGTATAAAGGTAGAAGTTGCCCATAGAGCTTTAGATGACGTGGCAACTACTGTTAAGGTGTTTAATGTAATGGTTGAAAAGCTAAAAGAAAGGGGAGCAGAAAACCTTAAAGATATAGATATATACGGACGTGATGAGGAGGCTAAAAAGGAAGAGTATAAAAAGCTTAGAACTTACCATGCAATAATACTCGCAAAGGACTATGTGGGATTAAAGAATTTATATAAGCTAATATCTTATTCTCATTTGGATTATTTTTATAAAAAACCTCGTATATTAAAAAGCCTATATAAAAAATATTCTGAGGGATTAATTCTTGGTAGTGCCTGCAGTGAAGGAGAGCTGTATCAAGCAATACTACTGGGAAAATCTGATGAAGAAATTGAAGCTATTGCAAGGGAATATGATTATTTGGAAATTCAGCCTCTAGGAAATAATGATTATTTAGTAAGGACAGGGCAGGTACCTGGCAAAAGGTACCTAGAGGAAATTAATAAAAAAATTGTATCCTTGGGAGAAAAATTAAATAAACTTGTAGTTGCTACGGGAGATGTTCACTTTATGGATCCTGAGGATGAGATATACAGGCGTATATTGGAAGCAGGACAGGGATTTAAGGATGCGGATAATCAGGCTCCATTGTATTTAAAAACTACAGAAGAAATGCTGGAGGAATTTGCCTATTTAGGAGAAGAAAAAGCCTATGAGGTGGTAGTTACAAATACCAATAAGATAGCAGATATGTGTGAGTCCATTAGTCCTATTTCACCAGAAAAATGTCCACCGCACATAGATGGCTGTGAACAGACTATTAAAGATATTGCTTATAAGAGGGCACATGAGCTTTATGGAGATCCGCTTCCAGAAATTGTTCAGTCCAGGCTGGATAGAGAGCTGGAATCTATTATAAAAAATGGATTTTCTGTAATGTACATTATTGCTCAAAAGCTAGTGTGGAAATCAAATGAAGATGGCTATCTGGTAGGTTCTAGGGGATCTGTTGGTTCCTCTTTTGTAGCAAATATGACTGGTATAACGGAAGTGAATTCTCTGCCGCCCCACTATAGGTGCCCTAAATGTAAGTATTCGGACTTCTCAGATTATGGTGTTAAAAATGGATTTGATTTGCCGGATAAAGTGTGTCCTGTTTGTGGAGAAAAGTTAGCTAAAGATGGCATAGATATACCTTTTGAAACTTTTTTGGGATTCAATGGGGATAAGGAACCTGATATAGATTTAAACTTTTCAGGAGAATATCAGGCAAAGGCACATAAATATACAGAGGTTATCTTTGGAAAGGGAACAACCTTTAAAGCTGGAACTATAGGTACTATAGCAGAAAAAACAGCTTTCGGATACGTGAAAAAATACTTTGAAGAAAAAAACATTCCGGTAAATAAGGCAGAAATAGCGAGAATTTCAGCAGGCTGTACAGGTATAAAAAGAACCACCGGACAGCATCCGGGAGGAATTATAGTTGTGCCAAAGGGGCGTGAAATCTTTGAATTTTGCCCTGTACAGCATCCTGCGGATGATCCTAATTCAGATATTATAACCACACATTTTGATTATCACTCTATTGACCAGAACTTATTGAAGCTTGATATACTTGGACACGATGATCCGACAGTTATAAGAATGCTGCAGGATATAACAGGGGTGAATCCTCATGAGATACCTATGGATGATAAGGAGACTATGTCTATATTTTCATCTACGGAAGCTCTAGGAGTAACACCGGAACAGATAAATTCTAAGGTAGGAACCTTTGGTATCCCTGAATTTGGTACTAAGTTCGTAAGGGGAATGCTTGTAGATACAATGCCAAAAACATTTTCAGATTTGATATGTATATCGGGACTTTCCCATGGTACCGATGTATGGATTGGAAATGCAAAGGACTTAATTGACCAGGGAATAGTTACATTAAGTGAGGCAATATGTACCAGAGATGATATCATGATTTATCTTATCAAAAAAGGTCTGCCTCCCAATACTGCATTTAAGATAATGGAACTGGTACGTAAGGGAAAGGCACTAAAGGATCCTACTAAATGGGCTGAATATGAAGCCCTAATGAGAGAACATAAGGTGCCGGAATGGTATATAGATTCCTGTAAAAAGATAAAATATATGTTTCCTAAAGCTCATGCTGCAGCTTATGTAATGATGGCCTTTAGGATAGCTTGGTTTAAGGTTCACATACCTAAGGCTTATTATGCAGCATACTTTACCATTAGAGCAAAAGCATTTGATAGTGAATTTATGATATTTGGAAAAGAAAAGGTTATAGAAAAGATGAGAGAAATTCAAATTATGGGTAATCAAGCTACTCCTAAGGATAAGGATATGTATGATGACTTAGAGATAGTTTTGGAAATGTATGAGAGGGGATTTAAGTTCTTACCAATTGATTTATATAAATCTCATGCTACCAAATTTATAGTAGAGGAAGATGGCTTAAGGCCACCTATAAACAGTATATCTGGCATGGGAAATATCGCAGCAGAAAGTATATTTAGTGCAGCACGAGAAGAACCATTCAGCTCTATAGAGGATGTAAAGAAACGTGCTAAGATCGGGAATTCTGCTGTAGATTTACTTAAAAAATTTGGCTGTTTAAAAGGTCTTCCAGAGAGTGATCAAATAAGTTTTTTTGATGTAATTTAAATTATCAACCTGCAGTTTATATGAGCTTTATGTGAAAAGCAAAAAAGAGATTGTATATTTTATTATAAAAGTTTTTTAAATGATAATTAAAAAAACCAGGGATTTAAAATATCCCTGGTAAAAAAATTAATCGAAGAAGGCTAATGTTGAATTCATACAATATTATGTGTAGAATAAAATTATTTATACATTATGCTATTACCTTGTTTCTTCCAGCATTTTTAGCTTCGTATAATTTTTTATCTACTTCTTTTATTAGATCTTCTTCATTAAGGTTCTCTTCAAATAATGTTTTAACACCAAAGCTTGCAGTGACTTTTATAGAGTCACCTTCATAATTTATTATAGTGTTTTCTATTGCTTTTCTAATTTTTTCAGCAATTTTTACTGCTGTATCTTCATTTGTATTTTTTAAACAGATTATAAATTCTTCTCCACCATAGCGAGCTGTCCAATCTACATCTTTTCTCACAGAGCGGCTAAGTATAGAAGCAACCACTTTAAGGACTTCATCTCCAGCTACATGTCCATAAATGTCATTTACTTTCTTAAAAAAATCTATGTCTGCCATTATTAATGACAACGGCTTATTGTTTAATGAGCTATTTATTATGTCAGCTGGAAGTCTTTCGTATATAAATCGTTTATTAAAAATTTGTGTAAGAGGATCTAATACTATTAGTTCATTTATATGATTTACTGCATGGCGTATAGTGTCGCTATCTTTGTTTTCTATATTTTCTACGACTCCACTTTTAGTTATGTCCTTGAGAAGTTCAAGAACTGCTGGTAAAGCATCAACTTCAACTGGTATAGCAGTGATCATGTAGACTTTTTTGCCATTGTATTCTATTTTTACAAAGGTTTCTTTTTCATTGTAAGCTCTAGCAGAAACACAATTACTACATACTTTTCCTGACTTCCAAAGATTATAACAAGAAGATTCCAATTCATTAACCTTGTTTAACTTTAAATCTAATAATTGTTTTCTTACTGGGTTTACTATCCTAATTACGTCATACAATGTCTCAAATATTGACATGGTGTTAATTAATGTATTCATACTAATACTTTTATTACTTGTATTAACTTTTTCCATATTGTTTCCTCCTAAAATAGAGTCCATTATTTTTAATGATATCATATTTATTGTTACAATTACATATTTACTAAACAAGAGTTTGTGTCAAGTTCTAGTGGGCAATTTATTTTTTTGATTTTTCCATTACAACT
>DAIMMR010000101.1:0-10894 GCA_036720575.1 Clostridium sp. | reverse complement strand
TAAGTAAATATTATAGCACTTATTTTTAAGTATTTTCATATTACTTATTGAAGTTATAGTAAAATAGTATTGACAATTGATAGTTAAAGTATTAATATTAAAGCACTTTTATCACGAGAGGTGGAGGGACTGGCCCAGTGAAACCCAACAACCGGCACTAAAGTGCATCGGTGCTAATTCCTGCAGAATAAAACAAATTCTGAAAGATAAGAAAAGTTGATTTTGTCAAATTTAAAGTTGCTTTTCTGATTGAAGGGCAGCTTTTTTGTATAATTTAATAAAAATGTATTTCGCAGTTTAAAAAAATTGCAAAACAATTTGCTTAATGGAGAATTGAGAATTGAGAGTGGAAAGTGGAAAGTTAATGTGGATTTTTTTCGTTACACTACAAAAAATCTTTGATTAAATTTTGGCAATTCGTTTCGCTAAAGCGAAACATTGCTGGTTCATATAAATTTAAAGATTTTTTGCGATAGCTAAAAATCAACCTTTACTCTCAAATCTCAATTTTCAACTCTCAACTTAAAAAGGTGAGTAAATAAATATTAATTTCAAATAATATTTATGTATATTTATACAATTGCAAAAATTAAATAATCTAATGTATTGTAGAAAATTTGTTTAAAGTTTAAAATTTTATACAAGAAGTAATGAATTAAATAATTTAAACATGAAACTTGTATTTGAAAAAGGAGTGCAGCGAATGTTATTTAAAGATTTATTAAATAAGTTTAACAACAAATTTGTTTTTTTTGATGGAGCTATGGGAACCATGCTTCAAAGAGAAGGACTTAAAGTAGGTGAACTTCCAGAAACATTAAATATAACAAACCCAGAGGTTATAAGAAAAGTACATAGAGAATATTTAAATGCAGGATCAGATGTCATAATAACAAATACTTTTGGTGCTAATGAACTTAAGTATAGTTCTTCTGATTATACAATAAAAGATGTAATTACAGCTGGAGTAAAAATTGCAAAGGAAGAGGCAAAGGATAAATTAGTAGCCCTTGATATAGGACCTACAGGACAGGTTATGGAGCCTGCAGGGAGTTTAAGCTTTGAATCTGCATATGAATTGTTTAAAAGTCAGGTTATTATAGGGGAAAGAGCGGGAGCAGATATAATTCTAATAGAAACTATGTCTGATTTGTATGAGGCAAAGGCAGCTATTCTTGCAGCAAAAGAAAATACTTCTCTTCCAATATTTTGTACAATGACTTTCCAGCAGGATGGAAGAACTCTAATGGGAACAGATCCTAAAACTATGGTGTTTGTACTTGAATCATTGGGGGTGGATGTTCTTGGAGTGAATTGTTCCTTGGGACCGCAAGAATTGCAGGGTATTGTAGATGAAATCTTAAAGTATTCTTCTATACCTGTTATAGTTCAGCCTAATGCAGGACTCCCAAAATATGATGGTGAAAATACGATTTATGATATAGCTCCAGATGAGTTTGCAGAAAACGTAGTACTTATGGCAAAAAAAGGAGTTAGGTTTTTCGGAGGCTGTTGTGGAACAAGTCCTGAATTTATAAAAACTATGGTAGAAAGTTTGAAAAATACAGTACCTTTAAAGATAAAAGAAAAAAATTATACTGCAGTGTGTTCAGCCAGGGATACTGTGTTCCTAGGTAATAGAATAAAATTTATAGGAGAGAGAATTAATCCTACAGGTAGAGAGATTTATAAGAAAGAGCTTAAGGAAGGAAAGGTAAATTTCATACAGAAAGAAGCAGTGCAGCAAAAAGAAGAAGGAGCACATATACTTGGACTTAATGTAGGACTTCCTGAGATTAATGAAGTTGAAACTATGAAAGAAGCAGTAAAGGCAATACAAAAAGTAGTACAATTGCCTATAGATATAGATAGTCCAAATCCTAAAGTTTTAGAGGCCGGAGTTAGAGTTTACAACGGTAAACCTATAATAAATTCAGTAAATGGTAGAAAAAAGTGCATGGAAGAAGTATTTCCAATAGTAAAGAAGTATGGAGGTTGTGTTATAGCACTTACTATAGATGAAAATGGAATACCTGATACCGCAGAGGGGAGGGTAAAGATTGCAGAGAAGATAATCAAAACTGCTGAAAACTATGGCATCAAGAGAAAGGACATAATAGTTGATTGTCTTACGTTAACTGCATCTGCACAGCAAAAAGAAGTTCTTGAGACAATAAAGGCTATAAAAATTTTAAAGGAACAATTTGGAGTAAAGACTACTTTGGGAGTAAGCAATATATCCTATGGACTTCCTAGAAGATGTATATTAAATAGAACTTTTCTTGCACTTGCACTTCAGGCAGGGTTGGATTTGCCAATAATAAATACAGGGGACAAAGGTGTGAAAGATATTATTTCAGCTTTTGAGGTATTGACAAACAAGGATAAAGAGGGAAAAGAATATGTAAAAAAATACAGCAGTAGGTCTGAAATTGAAAAGGCACAATGGGGAAATGATATTCTTAATTCAGGTAAAAACAATAAAGACCTAAAGCAGGCAATTATTGATGGAATGGAAGAAGAGACAGTAGACCTAACTGTTAAGCTTTTAAAGAGTAAAAAGGCAGTAGATATAGTAAATTCCTATATAATTCCAGCGTTAGATGAGGTAGGCGTACAATACGAGAACAAGGATATATTTTTACCACAGCTAATACAATCAGCTGAAACTGTAAAACAATCTTTTGAAATAATAAAGAAAGATATGCTTAAAAGTGGAGAAAATAAAATATCTAGGGGAAAAATAGTACTTGCTACTGTTAAAGGAGATATACATGATATAGGAAAAAATATTGTTAAAGTACTTTTGGAGAACTATGGATTTGAAGTTATAGATTTGGGAAGAGATGTAGATATTAATGAAGTAGTAGATGCTATAATAAAAAATAATGTAAAGTTAGTCGGACTCAGTGCACTTATGACAACTACAGTAAGTAATATGAAAAAGACTATAGATGCTATAAGAGATAAGGGACTTAACTGTAAAATTGTAGTAGGTGGAGCAGTGTTAAATCAAAATTATGCAGATATGATAGGTGCAGATTATTATGCTAAAGATGCTAGAGAAACTGTAAAAATAGCAGAAGAATTATTTCCAATTTAGAATAAAAATAATTCTTCTGGAATATTTGGTGTGTTTAATATACAATAATATATATGAGAGATAATACAAAATAGGTTTTGGGAGATATAAAAATGGGTGATAAGATTAATAAAAAAGATGTTAAGTATGTACCAGAAATAAGAGGAATACTTAGAGGACATATGATAAATTTCCCTGGTGTAATAAGAGAGGCCAGCGGCATAATAGTTTTTGGAAAGAGGATAAAATCTTTTGCATTTACTACGGATATAGCAGTTATAAAAAATATAGATGCAGATGCAATTTTAGCAGTTTATCCTTTTACACCCCAATCAGTTATAACAGAGTCATTGGTTACAGCTTCTGATGTACCTATATTTTGCGGTGTAGGAGGTGGAATTACTACAGGAAAAAGAGTTGTAAATTTAGCATTAAATGCTGAATTTACTGGAGCTATGGGAGTAGTATTAAATAGTCCTACATCTAATGAAATTGTAAGAGCTGTTAGAGAGGCTATCGACATTCCTATTATAGTTACAGTAGTATCTGCAAAAGATGATATTGAAAAGAGAATAGAAGCGGGAACTTCTATATTAAATGTATCTGCAGGTAAGAATAGTGCTTCTCTTGTGAGAAAAATAAGAGAAAAATATAAGGACTTTCCTATTATAGCTACAGGGGGAAGGACTGAGGAAAGTATAAAGAAAACTATAGAAGCAGGCGCAAATGCTATTTCATATAGTCCTCCTTCTACGGCAGAATTGTTTAAGGAAACTATGGAAAAGTACAGGAATATGTAATAAACAGGAGGTCTGTTCAAAGCAATGTAAGAAATTGCTATTGAAGCAGCCTCTTTTATTTTTGAATAAATATAGAAGTATGTATAAGTACAGAATAAAAATAGTACGGGAAAAACAAAAAAGGTATTGAATAATTATAATATTAAATGTATAATTATTTATATATTTAACCTAAGGAGTTAAAAATAATAATATAGAAAAGGGGAAAAAAATGAAGAAGTTAAAAAAGACAATAATTGTAATGTTAACAATTGTTTTTGCAGTTGCTTTATTTGCAGGATGTGGGAGCAGTAATAGCGGAGATGGACAAAAAGGACAGAATGCTTTAGAGAGGGTAAAAAAAGCAGGAGTTCTAAAAGTAGGTCTTGAAGATTCTTTTCCACCAATGGAATTTAGGGATAACCAAAACGTACTTAAAGGTTTTGATATAGATATGGCAAATGCTATAAGTAAAAAGCTAGGTGTAAAGACTCAATTTGTAGGCACTGAATTTAATGGAATAATTTTAGCACTTAATTCTGGAAAGTTTGATGTTATAATATCAGGACTTAGTATTGATGAAAAGAGAAAAAAACAAATAGATTTTTCAGAGCCTTATATACAAAATGCACAAATTATAGTTACTAAAACTGGAAATGAAGCAATTAAGACTTCAAAAGATTTAGCTGGAAAGAAAGTAGGAGTAGGACTTGGTACAACTAGCGAAAAGGTTGTTCAAAAGTTACAAGGCATAAAAGAAGTTAAAAAATATGATAAGACTACAGAAGAACTTCAAGATTTATTAATAGGAAGAATTGATGCTGTTATAGTAGATGAACCAGTTGGAAAATATTATATATCTAGCCCTGACAAGAAAGGAAAATATACAGTACTTAATGAAAAACTTACCAATGAACCTATGGGAATAGGATTTAAAAAGGGAGACAAGGAACTTGAAACAGCAGTACAAAAAGCATTAGATGAGTTAAAAAAAGATGGAACAATGTCTAAAATCTCTACTAAATGGTTTGGAGAAGATATATATAAATAGTATATGCAAAAAGAAAGTGGGTAAGGTAAGTGAACATAGAATTTATTAAAAATATATTACCTATTTTATTAAAGGGTAGTGTAATGACAATTGAACTTACAGTAATCACCTTGATATTAGGAACTATGCTTGGAGTATTTTTGGCACTTTTAAAATTGTCTAAAAATATAGTGTTTAAGTTACTATCAAGTTTTTATACATGGATATTTAGAGGAACACCTCTACTACTTCAGTTATTTTTCTTCTATTACGGGTTGCCTTTTATTGGAATAGAACTTACTCCTTTTACTGCAGCTATATTAGGACTTGGATTAAACTGTGGTGCATATATGGCTGAGATAATAAGAGGTGGAATACAATCCATAAACAAAGGACAATTTGAGGCAGCAAAAGCTCTTGGATTTAGTTATGTAGAAACTATGAGAAAAATTATTTTACCACAAACTTGGAAGATAATAATACCGCCAGTTGGAAATGAGTTTATATCCATATTAAAGGATACTTCATTGGTATCTACTATAGCTATGGTTGAACTTATGAGGTCAGCTCAGCAGATATATGCAAGCAGTTTTGATCCAATATCTGTATTTTTAACTGCAGCAGTATTGTATCTTATAATGACAACTGTATTTACAACTGTATTTGGAATATTTGAAAGAAGGTTGGCCATTTACAGTTAGGAATTAGAGAGAATTTAAGTGGAGGTTTGATTTATGGAAAATGCTATTTTAAATAATGGCCAAAATTTAGATAAAAATGAATATATGATAGAAGCATCTAATTTAACTAAGAGTTTTAATAATCTTTTAGTTTTTAAAGATTTAAATGTGAAAGTAAAGAAAGGTGAGGTCCTTGTAGTTATAGGGGCCTCAGGATCAGGAAAAAGTACACTTTTAAGATGTCTAAATCATCTGGAGGAATTGGATAGTGGAACTATAGTTATAGAAGGGGATAAACTAAACCCTAAGGACAAAAAAATGCTTCGAAAAATAACTACAAAGATGGGAATGGTTTTTCAAAATTTCAATTTATTCCCACATATGACAGCTGTTCAAAATGTTATGGAAGCTCCACTAGTTGTAAAAAAAGAAAAAAAGTCAGAAGTTTTACAAAGAGCTAAACAACTTTTAAGTAAGGTGGGACTTGCAGATAAGATGGATTATTATCCATCTAAACTCTCAGGTGGACAGCAGCAGAGGGTTGCTATTGCCAGAGCTCTTGCAATGAATCCGGATATAATGTTGTTTGATGAACCAACATCAGCCTTAGATCCTGAACTTGTGGGAGAAGTTTTGAATGTAATGAAGGACCTAGCTAAGGAAGGTATGACAATGGTAGTAGTAACTCACGAAATGGGGTTTGCTAAAGAAGTCGCTGATAGGGTTATATTTATGGATGGAGGAAAGATAGTTGAAGAGGGAACTCCAGATGAAGTATTTTCACATCCGAAAGAAGATAGAACTAAGGAATTTTTAAATAAAGTTTTAAAATAAAAACCCTATATTTTAAATACTTTTATTTGTTTAAGATGTTTATTAAAATTTAAATATATATGGAGGACAAATTCATGAAAGATAAAGTTGTGTTAGCATATTCAGGAGGATTAGATACATCAATTATTATTCCTTGGTTAAAGGAAAATTATGACTTAGAGGTTATTGCAGCTTGTATAAATGTAGGACAAGATGATGACATGGAAGAAGTAAAAAAGAAAGCCATTAGAACAGGGGCCTCTAAAGTATATATTGAAGACTTAAAGGAAGAATTTGTAAAAGATTATTTATTTAAGGCAGTAAAGGCCAATATATTGTATGAGGATGCATATTTTTTAGGTACATCTCTTGCAAGACCACTTATGGCCAAGAGATTAGTTGAAATAGCTCATGCAGAAGGAGCAAAATATATAGCTCACGGATGTACAGGAAAGGGAAATGATCAGGTACGTTTTGAGGTTGGAATAGCAAGTTTTGATCCTACAATAAAGATAATAGCGCCTTGGAGAATATGGGACATAAAGTCCAGAGAAGATGCTATAGATTATGCAAATTCAAAGGGAGTAGATGTTCCTGTAACTAAGGAAAAAATATATTCAAATGATAAAAACATCTGGCATGTAAGTCATGAAGGTGGGGATTTGGAAGATCCGAGAAATGAGCATAAAACAAGTATGTACTTTATGACTACTACACCAGAAAAAGCTAAAGATGAAGACACATATATAGAGCTTTATTTTGAAAAGGGAGAACCTAAAAAATTAAATGGAAAAGAATTAAGCCCTTTAGATATGATGGAACAGCTAAACAAAATAGGTGGAGAAAATGGAATTGGAATAGTTGATATGGTAGAGAACAGATTGGTTGGCATGAAATCAAGAGGTGTATATGAAACTCCTGGTGGAGCAATATTATATGCTGCACATACTGCTCTTGAAAGATTAACTATAGACAAGGATACTTTTCACTATAAACAATTAGTATCTCAAAGATATGGTGAACTTGTATATGATGGACTTTGGTTTGGAAGTCTTAGAGAGGCACTGGATGCTTTTGTTGAGTCTACTCAGGAAAATGTAACAGGAACAGTAAAATTAAAGTTATATAAAGGAAATATAATGCCAGCAAGTATAGATGCTATGCATCCTCTATTTAATGAAAGTATATCTTCTTTTGGTGCAAGTGATTTATATGACCATAAAGATGCAGATGGATTTATTAAAATCTTCAGCTTACCTTCTAAAATAAGAGCTGCGGTAAAAAAGGAAAAGGAAAATTAATATGAAACTCTGGGGAGGAAGATTTAAAAAATCTGAAAGCAAGCTTATGGAGGATTTTAATAGTTCTCTTAGCTTTGATAAACTTCTTTATAGTGAAGATATAGAAGGAAGTATGGCTCATGTAAAAATGCTTTCCAAGTGCAATATACTGTCTAAAGAAGAAGGAGAATCCATATTAAAAGGACTGCAATCTATTTTAAGTGACATTGAGGATGGAAAACTTAAAATAGAAGGAGATTATGAGGATATACACACTTTTGTAGAGGTAAATTTAATAGAGAGAGTAGGACAGGTAGGAAAAAAGCTGCATACTGCTAGAAGTAGAAATGACCAAGTAGCAGTGGACTTTAGATTATACTGTAAAAAAAGTGCATTAGAAGTTATAAAGAACATAGAGAAACTTCAAGATGTAATTAAAAATCTTGGAGAAAATAACAATATAATGATGCCTGGGTATACACACCTTCAAAGGGCACAAGTTGTAACTTTTAAGCATCACATAATGGCGTATTACAATATGTTAAAAAGAGATAAGGCAAGAATATCAAATGCGGTTGAAATTATGGATGAAAATCCACTTGGATGCTGTGCTCTTGCTGGAACAACTTATAATATAGATAGAAATTTTACTGCAAAAGAATTAGGCTTTAAAAAGCCTGTAGATAACTTTTTAGATGGGGTAAGTGATAGGGATTATGTCCTGGAGTTATTATCGAATTTTTCTATAATAATGATGCACTTAAGCCGTTTAAGCGAAGAACTTATATTATGGAGCAGTAAAGAGTTTGATTTTGTACAGATAGATGATGAATTTTCTACAGGAAGCAGCATAATGCCTCAAAAAAAGAATCCCGACGCTGCAGAACTTATAAGGGGCAAAACAGGGAGAGTATACGGTTCGCTCATGTCACTGCTTACCACAATGAAAGGCATTCCTCTTGCCTACAATAAGGATATGCAGGAAGATAAAGAACAGTTTTTTAACTCCTTAGATACCGTATTAAGCTGTCTTAAAGTTATGAGTGGTATGCTCTCCACATTAAAAATTAAAAAAGACAATACATTTAAAGCTGTTAAAAAAGGATTTTTAAATGCTACAGAAGCAGCTGATTACCTGGTTAATAAAGGAATGGCTTTTAGAGACGCCCATAAAGTAATTGGTGAAATTGTATTGTATTGTGAAGAAAGAGACAAGGCTATAGAGGATGTTTCTGTAGATGAATTGAAAAAGTTTAGCTCTCTTTTTTCAGATGATGTATATGAGTTTATAAACTATGAAAATACATTAAATAGAGGAATTAAGAAAAATCTCAGATAGTATGAAAAATTAAGGCGTAAGTAGAAGACTTTTACAATTGTTTTCTACTTACGCTTATAATTATTTGACTTCTTTTGTATCCCCAGTGCTTCTTTCATTTCCGAAAAACGAAAGTGCATACAACCCTCCTAGTCCTACAAGAGCGTATATTACTCTAGTAGCTGTGGACATTGTTCCAAATAGTGATGCTACAAGATCAAATCTAAAAAAACCAATTAGTCCCCAATTTAACGCACCTATTACAACTAATGCTAGTGCAATTATATCTAATGTCCTCATAATTACATCTCCTTTTTATTTTTATACAAAAATATTATTTGCATATTTTATAAAATTTATGAGTTTAAATAAAAAGAAAATGAAAAAAGAAGGTAAACAACAAGTTATTCACCTAAAGCATCGATATCAATGCTTCTATCTACAGGTTGAAATAAAGATATTATTGTATCAGTTCTTTGAACTCCATCTACAGATTGGATTTTATTCATAAGCAGATTTTGTAGATCAGTAATATTTTTACATAGAACCTTTACAAATATGGAGTAATCTCCTGTTGTATAATGGATTTCCACAATCTCTTTTATTTGCTTTAATTCATCCAGTGTGGTATTAAAAGACTTAGCTTTATCCAAATAAATGCCTATAAAGCCACATACGTCAAATCCAATTTTTGAATTGTCGATTATAAGCTTAGTACCTTTTATTATGTCCATGTCCTCCATTTTTTTAACTCTAACATGTATGGTTCCACCGCTTACATGGCATTGCCTAGCTATTTCTAGAAAAGGAGTCCTTGAATCCTTCAAAAGAATTTCAAGAATTTGAAGGTCTAAGTCATCTAAACCATTAATTTTTAAGCTCAATTTATATTCCTCCTTTTAAAGTTATCCGTATTTTTTATGAAAACTTTAAATTAGTATGTGTACAATAACATTATAACAGAAATTTTGATAAATTAATAATTGTAAACCTTATCATTAGCAAATAATTTATGAATTTCTAATTTTAAGTATAGCCAAATGATAAATTTATAAAAAAACATAATGTTAATTAATGATATTGCAAAATACATAAAAAAGTATTATTATATTGGTAATGAAACTAGAGAAAAAATATTCATTGAGAGTTTATATAAATTGTTTAGGGAGGCTGCATATATGAAAACATATGTATTAAAAGATGAAAAGGAATTAAAACTTTTGGATGAAACTATGGAAAAAGTTAGAAGAGAAAAATTACCTACTATACTTGGTATACAACAAGCTATATTGAGGGCAGTAGATGATTATATGTATAAAAATGGAGTAGTTAGACTTTTACCTAACATGCTGGCACCTATAACAGATCCACTTTGTCACAGTGTAGAAGAGTGTGCAATTACTTATCAAGGACAAGAATTTAACTTAACAAAGTCCATGATATTTCATAAACAAATAGCTCTTTCAAATCCAAACTTACAAAAAATTTATATTGTATCTCCAAATGTGAGATTGGAGCTGCCAGAAAGAGGAGATAAAAGACATTTATTTGAGTTTACTCAAGTTGATTTTGAATTTAAAGATGGTACAATGAATACAGTATTTGAATTTATGGAAGGTCTCATAAAATACGTATTTGACTATATAAAAGAAGAATGTAAGGACAAGTTTGAAAAATTAGGAATAGGAACATCTCACTTAGATATAACAGGCTCTTTTGAGAGACATACAACTCAAGAGTTAAAAGCAAAATATGGAGATGATTTTGAAGCTATAGCTTCAAAAAAAGCAACACAACCATTCTGGTTAATAAACCATAAGAGAGAATTCTACGATGCTGAGGATTTGGATAACATGGGTACTTATAGAAACTATGATTTAATATGGCCTATGGGTTATGTAGAAGGATTAAG
>DAIMMR010000100.1:0-10913 GCA_036720575.1 Clostridium sp. | reverse complement strand
TGCTTCCGATATCTACATTTACACCATTTTCAAGATAATTACTTATTGCATCTACTAGCTCATCAAAGTTTATGACGTATGAGGCTATGCTGGATTCTTGTTTCTCCATAAAATTTTCACTTCCCTTTTATAGCTTATCTATTTCATAAACTTTAGGATTTCTATACAATTGAATGGTATTTGTGGAACTATCAGGATAAGTGATCAATATTTGATATACTTTTCCTGTACTGTCCCTAATAAATTCCTCTGTCCATTGTTGTCCTGCTGTACCATGAACACATTTAACTACTTTTTTACCTTCTGAATCCCTTATTAGCTGCATTGGATACATTGGCAAGCTAGAAGATTCTGTTCCAGTACCACTTATTTTAACTTTATTTTTTAAATCCCTTTTCCTAAGTTCCTGTTCCAATATATAAACAACAGGTTTTCTAAAATCCTGAAATTGACTGGCCAATTAAATCACCTCTTTTAAGAATATGTTGCCACATCTGCATCCTCGTCCAGCATAACCCAATCAATACTACATATTATAGTGGCCCCTACTACTTCAGTAGGTACGCCTACTCCTCTAATAAGCCAGGTTCCCTTAATGGGTTTGAATATAGTAACGCTCTGTGTAAGTCCTGGATAAGTACTAAATACCATAGAACTACATGTAGTAAGTCCAGTTACGGTAGTAGTTCCATGAGCCTTTGTCAAAGATGAACCATTTGTATTTGGGTTTCCCTCAAGCCCCATAATTACTCCTGATGGATCTAAAATACTCAAACCGGCATTTGAATTATCAAAAGTAACTGATATAGTTATACTTGATTCAGTACCCAGTGCATTAAATTTACCCATCTTGTTAGACTTATCTCTGCTGATTCTTATTCCTTTCCCCTCTGTATTTGCTTTCACAATAGAATCACGTTCAGTTACATCTGAATCTGCATCATCATCATAATTACCAGTTCCAAATACAGCATATGCAAAGTCAGTAGGCAGCAATCCTTCGATATCTATGGTGTCAAAATATCCTTCTGCTGAATACGCTGTAGAAATACCTGTCACCATATAGTGACCAACTCTATTATTTAAATTTATTCTTAAGGCATGACCCAAATCCAAATCAGGATTACCCTTTACAGCATCTGTGGTAAGAGTAGTCATATCTCTGGTATCATTTCTGAAAGTTCTATTGGCCATCCTATATCTTTTTTCCTGGGTATCGCCTAGAGCTGTCTCCACTTCTTTAAATCTATTTTCAGCACACATGTAATTAAATAATACAGGGGCATCATATACGTTATAATTCTTTCCATCAAACCTTACAAGGAGCCTGTTATAAAGCATATCTGCCCCCCTTCTGGCATCAGAAGAATTAATCTTTTTTACATAACTATAATCCCATTCATAATTTATGTTATTTGGAACATCACTTACCTCGTAAGTATGGTACATATCTTCAATAGCCAAATCCCCATTTTTCAAGCATCTTATTCTTGTATTTGATGTAGCTGTGGCATCTGAAAGCACATCAGACACCTGGGTATCATATTTAATTTTCAAATCCGATACCACATAATTCTCTCCTCTTTCACAAAGAGTTTGTATCGTAGTCATACCTGCTTTGGTTGCTAAATCCTTTATCATATCAAATACATATATATCCTTGTATTCTAGATAAGGCATTCTGCAATCCATTAATCTATTTAAATGATAAAACATATCCTGACAGGTTACATGAACCACAGCATTTTCATCATCTATGGAGTAATTATATATCACCCCATAAAACTGTATTTTCCCATCAATATATATTTTCACCCTGTTAAAATTATCTATTATAGGTATATCATCACCCCAGCCACCATATTGGTACAATATAAGTTCTGGATTGAATCCAGCATAGAAAATATCAATATTGGCTGTAGCTACATTTGAAGAAAGTCTTCTATCTATTCTCACAGATTGAACCAATCTATGAAGTACATAAGGCGTAGTTTCATAGGCAGTAAATATACTATTTATACATATCTTTTTATAAATTTCAATTCTACAAGGAACTATCATCACTGGTCCACCCACTTACATCATGATTACATAGAAGAGATATGGATATATAATAAATATCTCCTTCAACAGGAGTATCTATATCAAATTTATCCTGAATATAACCTTTAAATACTGTCCCAAATTCGTCTATAAATCTAAATCTCTGTGAATAGTTCTTTCTAAATTTCAGAAATTTATCTATGTTCTCCTCTGTCTGGGCATCATAATCCCCTTTTGTAGGGAATACAGCTGTAAATTCAATGATACAATCTGAACATATTTCGTCTTGAAATTGAGTATATCCACCTATTGTTCTAGTTCCTTTTCTAAAATAGGAAGGTCTTGGAGGTTTGTAATTGGTAATGGAAGCTCCAGTATCAGAACCATCATTGTCATATAACAGTGATTGTTTAAATTCCTCTAAATTTTTAACCTGCTCAAGAGTACTCACTCAAACACCTCCCTAATTTCTAACAGCATCATCTGTAAACATGTCGATCAAACCATTTTTTAATGATTTTCTAGCCATGGTATCAATTTCTTTTGTAAGTTTTGCTATTCCTTTTTCTCCTGTATCTGCTACTGTCACATATATGGTTATTTTAGGATTAAAATTCAACATGGAATTCCTAAGTTTTTCTATAGCTCCAGTTCTTAATTTGCTATTTCCTATAGCCAGAATACTAGGATTTTTAGTACCAACTAAAGATTTCATTTTTGAAGTAACTAGCTGTCCATAATTTCCTATCTGTTTAACTATTGGGTTTTCCATTAACTTTAATCCACCCAGATATCCCTCGCCTGTGTTAATACCGAATCTCTCAAAAACTTTTGAAGGTGAATGTATTTCTAAATCATCCTTAAATATATTCTTTATACCCTGTGCAAGGGTTTTTACCACTTTAGTAACATTAGGAAAAGCATTTTCAAATCCTTTTACCAAACCATCTACAATAGATTTTCCAATATCAGCAAAAGATATATTGGAAAATACGTTTTTTATGCCTTCCCAAATTCCTTTTATTTTTTTCCTAAATCCTTCCCAATGTTTCATTACTTCATATACAATTAAACCTAACCCTGCTATTACTCCCACTGCAATTAGCACAGGTGGGTTTATAATTCCAGGAAGCACAGTAAATACAACACCTGCAATTGTTTTTATTGCATTAAACGCTTTTCCTACTTTACCTGCCCCTCCTGCCAATTTAGTAAAAGAACTTAATATAGAAGTTTTAGACAAAGCCGATGCAACCTTGGAAAATGCTCCCGGCAACTTCCCTAACGCTGTACCTACCCTAGAAAATACATTAGGCAACTTCCCACCTGTAGACCCTATTCGAGTAAATACATTTGGTATTTTGCTCCCTAAAGACCTAATTTTAGAAAATGCCCCAGCTGTTTTCCCTGTTTCTTTGTTAACCTTAGAAAAATTATTTCCTAATTTTGATGCCGAAGAACCCGTTTTAGAAAATAAAGAAGGAACATTTTTTATCGACTGTCCTAATTTCGAAAATGCTCCCTTTATTCCACCTGCACTTTTCCCTGTTTTTGAAATACCTTTTGCTGCATTATTCCCCTCTTTATTTACTCTATTTAATTCCCATGCAGCATCTCTTGCCGCCATATTTGTTAAAGCCAAAGATTTTGCTGCTGCACTTGCTTCCTTGTCAATCCTAGAAAGAGTTTTTGCTGCCTTTGAACCTGATGAATTAAGTTTAGCTAGAGCTTTTGATGCACTACTCCCTTCTTTGCTAAGCTTAGATAATGCTTTTGTTGTATTGCCAGACGAAGAATTTATCTCACGAATACCCTTTGTTGAATTTTTTGCTGCCTTTCCTAACTCTAAAATAGGCGTTACAGCCTTACTTGATGCTTTTTCCATTTTCTTTAAAGAGCCAGAAGCTTTATTCACAGCATCATCAATATTTAAAGATTTATTTGCATTCTTAATCGCTGAACCAGGCTTGCTTATCTCAGGACCAATTTTTTTAAAAGCTCCAGTAACTTTTGATATCCCTTTAGGTATTTTACTTAATAATGTAAAAAACGATCCCCATGAACTAATTATTTTACCGATTATATTTATCATAGGTCCACCTGCAGCTACTAAAGCTAATGAATACCCTGTAATAGCCTGTACAGATTTAGGTAATTTATCAAAAGCCTGGGCTAAAGAAGCTACTCCTTCTGCTATTCTGGATACAAAAGGCAAAAATATTGAACCTATATCTATTGCAGCAACCTTCAATGATGCGATAGCTTTTTTCATCTTATATTCTGGAGTATCCATCATTATGTCATAAGCTTGAGTTAAATAATCAGTACCACTTGCCATTTGCTCCATAGATTCTTTATATAATTTTGTTCCATTGTTGGAAGTAAGAGCCAAAACACTATTCAAGCCTTCTATACTACTAAACATAGTAGCAAACCCAGAAAGTTTATCACCAGAGGTTTTTTCCAAAGTTTCCTGTTGCTTTTTAGCCTCCTTTAATTCCTGTTTCCACTGTTGTATTTGTTCGGGAGAATAACTTTCTTTCGCTTGTTCAGCTTCCTTTTTTAAAGTTTTTATTTTTTCCTTATGAACTTCTATCTCAGCCTCTATTTGTTTCTTTTCCACAGAGTTAGCAGCCTTATCTTTTTGTTTTTCTAATTCATCTATAGCATCATTTTCAGCTTGTATTTCAGCCTTGTATTGTTCTGCTGTTTCTTTTTTGCCCTCCTGTGCAGCCTTTATTTTTGCTTCTAACTCATTTACTTTATCAGTGGCAGCTGCATACGCAGGTGCAGAAGATTCTAGTTTATCTCTTACCTCTTGTAAAAAACCCATCCATCCTTTAGATTTTATCTCTGCTGCATTGAAATTAAGTCCAAGAGCAGCCGCAGCCTCATTAGCTTTATCTAATGGTGTTATAACATTAGATAAAGCAGCCTTTATCCCAGTAATAGATTCAGATGTTTGTATACCATTTGCAGTTAGAACGGCTAAACTAGAAAACAACTCATTTGTTTTCATCCCTGCAGCCGAGGCAGAAGCAGCTACATTACCAATAGAGCTAGACATTTCACCGAAAGTGGTTTTCCCTAAATTTTGTGCAACCATCATTTGGTTTGCTATACTATTAGCCTTATCAGCAGTTTGCCCAAAGGAATTCATAGTTGTGGTTAATCCATCCACCGCAGTTTGAGTATCAGTAAATCCACCAATAGCAGCTTTAGAAGCTACCATCGTAAAATCTGAAACTTTATCAGTTGAAACTCCAGAAGATAAAGCTTCATATACAGCATTTTGAACATCTCCTATTTCTTGCCCAGTTTCTGAACTTATTTTTTTAATATCATTAGCTAATTTACTTAGCGGTACCTGAGAAGTGTCAGCTATAGTCTTAATTTTAGCCATACCTGTTTCAAAATCCATAGCCATTTTGATTGCTGCACCACCTGCCACAGCCAAAGGTTTAGAAACATTGGTAGTTATAGATTGTCCTACAGAACTAACACTACTACCCAAATTTTTAAATCCAGACCCTATGTTACTTAATCTGCTCGAAATAGAAGCTGAACTTGCAGTATCAAAAGCTTTACTAAAATCACGCCCTGCCTCTTTTAGTTGATTTCTAGCAATATCTAATCCTCTTCCAAACTTAGAAGTATTTAGTTCCAAAAATGCTGTTACTGTTCCTGCATTTATTGCCAAACCCTCACCCCCTTACATTATTTGTTAAAGGTTTTGGTATTATTTTGTAGAATTATCACTCACAAGGAGGTGATAATTTGTGAATAGTTTTAAAAGTAATGATTTCGAACGTATAGTCAAAACTGCTATAGAAAAACACGCTAGTAATGGTTATGATAATATGACCGAAGAAGAATTTATAAAGGTGTTAGCATATTCTATAGACGAATGTATTAGCAAATACGCTAATAAAATATACAATGACATGTTCCGTTAATACTAGTTACGACTTGTAGCCCTTTTAAACGCACCACCTACAACATCTTTAATAATTTGTGTTACTCTTTGTTCAAAATCTTCATCAATAATGTATGCTACTTTCTTTTTACCTGGCTGCACTTGAACTCGCCCTTCAAGTGCAGCCACCCTTTTTTCTAATTCCTCATACTTTTGTTCTAATGTTTTATCCACTATTTTCGCCTCCTTCCACCCATAACAAAAGCACCTGCCATTGCAGCAAGTGCTTATTTATGTTCTATTTATTTAGTTGCCTTTAAGTATGCTACATCATACGTGTTTTGAATAGTGACTTTCTTAACCTTATCAAATTTATCTTTTAATTCTTTAACATCTTTTTTCTAATCGCATCAATTATAAATACGATTAAAGACACCACAGCCCCTAAAACTGCAAACGAAAATAAATCAAAGGCAAAGCTATCCATATTATCATATTATTTTTCTATAATTGTTTGCCTAAAATGCACTGTCTACTTATTTGACTGTGGAGCTGTATATCCATCTGTTACAGCCCGAGTACTTACCAACGTTGATGCGAGATTATTACATTTAACGGCTTCTTCTAAATCACCCTTAGCTTTAGACAAATTACTTACTTTGTAATCATCTAAATATTTTTTTGACTTACTCAATGAACTATTCAAATATGTTACTCCTGTAACTAATGCATCTTTACCTTTTTCGTATTGATCGGCAACTTTTAACGCATTTGCATCTTTAAATAATTCCATAGATTGTTGTTCCAATCTATCTAAATCTGAATATGCCGTTGTAGTATCAATACTTCTATTGGCAATACCCTCACATTCTTCTTGATATGATTTTAAAATTTCACTAAAAGATCCTTGAATTTCGGTAAACTTAATCACAGCCTCCTGTGCTTGTTGTTTTTTACTTTCAGATGAATTGTCGTATTTCAGACTGTTATAAACATACACTCCAAAAGCAACCAATATAACTATTACTATAAAAGTAAGACATCCCAATGCCATATCTTTAGCATTGTTTTCTTTATTATTTTTCATCAATACCCCCCTTAAAATACTCCTTTGCTACCTCTTAGATGCCCTATATCCTACTGCTTCTGCCTCTGCTGTTGTTTTAAAATACACATTATTACTTGTCTTCTGCATTTCCCTTTCATAATATGCACCTCCTGGAAGATGATATATTTTGCTGTCAGTGTCCCCTATAATAGTTCCATTTCCATTTGCATCTACATATTGCGTATTGCCTCCATTATTTGTACTGGTTACAGTCGTAGCTGTAGTTGTATTGGTATTCCCTGCTAAAGCATCGTTATTAATCGCAGTTGCCGTAGCTGTAGTTTCTGTTGATGTAGATGTAAACTCAGCATTAACTGTAGCTTCTTGAATCGGTATCTTTTCTACTTCCTTGATGGGAATTTCCTGAAATACAGGTTTAGTAACACTCTTTGGCTCAACTGCTATAACCGGTCCTTGTACAGATACTTGAGATACCTTATTGCTACTGCTAGTCTTAGTAGTTTGTACAATATCGTACTCTGAAAAGAACATCAGAAAGAACAACAACAAATATAATGCCGAAGGTAGCCCATATCCTACGCCACCCTGCCATTTTTCTCTGAAAACTATTGGTTTAGCTAAAACAGATATTAGAGCCATATTCAAAAATATAATTCCCGTACAATAAAATATCCACTTAATTATAGCAATCCCTCCCGAAAGCTAATTCCATCCTATCTTGTCACATTTTACTATATTGTAACAAATTATTCACTGTTTGTCCATAATTAGCTAATGCTAGAGAGGTTTATTGTGAGCCATTACCCAATCCAAAGTTTTTTGATTATCCTTAACTACTACCTTCTTTTTCTTTTTATCAAAATTCCAATTAGGTTTCTTGCCATCCTCTACCTCCTGCTGGATAAATTCACAGGCTTCATCGAAACAAAATGCATCATAACTATTCTTTATCTCCAGTATCTGACTCGGTCTCACCCTGTACCTGTTCGCTAGGTTTATCACTGTCACTATTTGCGATGACGTCACGAAATTTTTCTAGGCCTTCAACACCTCTCTGACTGTAAATATACAACTCCCATTTTTGCTCATCTGTTAGAGGAGCTAGTTCTTCAAAATCTTCAAAAGTAGGTTCAATCAATACTTCTTTAGCTATAATATCTAATAGTTCTCCTTGTTCATTAAGTTCTATAGCCCCAGTGTCTTTGCTATCAAATAATTTTTTAGCTGCACCGATGAGCTGATTAGGTATTTTGCCATGACTACATAAACCTAAAATAGATAACCTTCTTACTCTTACCCCTATCTTATTTATTCCTGTACTAGGAGATAATCCTATAATCTCACTTCCTTGATTTTTTAACTCCGCCAAGCTAATAACTTTAAATTCATCCATTTTAAATAATCCTCCCATTTCTACATAAAGTATTTTATCCATAATTAAATCGTACTAAATTCAACTGTTACCGCAGTAGTGTCCCCACTGCCATCTGCTTTTCTGATAGATGCTGCAGTTGCTTCATAAGTTACTCCTGCTGCTATACTCAGGGGCACAAAAGTAATAACTTTCTTGGCTGTATCCATAGTCACATTACCAGATACAGCTGTTCCATCAGATTTTCTGGTTACTTTAAAGTTAGTTGTCGTAACATCTGCGTCATTAACAGCTTCTGGGAAAGTCCATGTTACTCTGCAGTCAGAGCTTACTGTTACTCCTGGAGTATCTGTGCTTGAATCCGGTGTTGTAGGTGTTGGTGGACTAGGTACCGTTGCTCCAGAGCCTCCATCACTCGTTTCACCATTAGGCAGGGTATTTGTATAAGTTATATAAATAGGCCTTTCATTCTTTTTAGGCCTGCTGTGACTTTCAAATTCAGGTACTACAAATTTTCCATCCTCTGCTTTATAAGTTACCGGTTTACCTTTACAATGCCTAAACTCAAAAACTACATATTTAACTGTAGAAGAGTCATAGTCTTTTTGTTCAGTATATAATTTTAATGTATATGGATGTCTATTAACTACAACTCCTACCGGAGGCCCTTGATATCCAGTTTCATCATAGGTACCGCCATCAATTATAGCTAATAATTCAGGAGTAAGTGTATTGTTCTTTAATTTAATATCATAACCAATGCAAATATCTTCAGTTCGGTTCATTGCGATTATTCTATTTTTGACCCTTAAGATATCTTCTTTTCCTTGGGATAAATCTGGAGTTAAATCTCCACTTTCAGCAGTATCAAAGATATAACTTTTCATAGTTACTTCATCTGTTATTTCAGCAAGTGCAATATTTGCAACAGCCATGTCTTCCAATTGTGTGGATGTGCTCATCTATTCTACCTCCTCAATCTTTGAAATGTTTGATATTCTATGGACTGTGTATATCCTTCCACAGAACTATCTAATATTACAGGTGTGATTGTACCTGTAGGCCTTATATATTGTTTTAACTCTCTTAAAAAATCCTGTATCTGATTTGTAAAAGTTTCTGTTCCAGAATAATTCGTTGATGGATAATATATAATAACATCTATAGCCTGTGAGCCTATCTGATTGCTACCTTCAAAGCCTAAAGTACCAGTATTTTTTATTACAACATAAGGAGATGTACATTTCCCTTGATGTTGTCCTGGAGAATATACATCTACACCTTTACTTTTTAACAATAAAAAAACACGTTCCCATACGGTACGCGGCTTGTATGTTCCGTTTATATAATTTTGAAGTACATCTCCTGTAATTGCATATTTAAAATTAACTTCCGTCATATCATCACCTATTTCAAAAGGTTATTTGTACCTCTTATAAAATCTGGTTCTAAAGCTTTTACTGCAGGGTACAAAACTGCAAATTCTTTTTCAAAAGCAAGTTCAAGATATACAAAGTTATCTGAATCTCCGGAAACATAAGCAGTGCATTTATCTCCACTCCATTTAAATCCTCCACTTATAGAAGGTCTTGCCTCCGGTCTGCCATCTACCCATTTATAATGTTTATCTGCCATGGTATTTGGAGTTCTGTCAATTTTATTTTCTTTTCTCTTAAGCTTACCTTTCTTTGCTAAAACCTTCATAAGTATCAATTCTTCATCAGTTAATTTCCTTGTCCCTTTTTCCTTATATGGTGGTTCTTTAGCCCAACGTTCTAATTTTTTCCCAAATGCGTCACAGTATGCCCCGACAATAGCCCTCATTTTTCTATCTACGAACCCACCTAAAGATAGATTTTTTAGCAGTTCTTCACCGTCTATATTAAAATTAAACTCGGACATGTATTTCACTCCTTCCTTTTTAAATAAGTATCCCAGACGATATCTTCAATATTACCCTTATCAACTATTTCATACATAACATCATCCAACTTAAAATAGTCATGCTCTTTTATCTTTTTGATTTCATCATCTACTATCAGTAAAAGTCTATCCTGATAATTTCTATTCAGATTCGCAGCTTCTGTACTATTATTAACTATATTAGTAGAAGTACTTCCCGTATGGTAATATCCTTTTATTTTACACACATATTGGTCTTCCTCATATTCTCCAAATATATTTTTTCCTTCCCTGAGAATTGTTACTTCTTTCATGAAAGGGGTTATTTTTTTCACTAGCTGGTTTCTTATTTTCTGCTTTCTTGTTTCATTCCATTTCACATTTCATCAACCCTTCTCATACAAGTTTTGTACCCACTGCTTTTTGTTGCGACTTTAAAAGTCTCCGCCAAAGTAAGCCAATACTCTCTATTAGAACTTAATTTTATGCCGGATATTTCTAACTTATCATCCGCAGCAGCTTTTTTCAGGCAGCCTTCATAACTTGCAGCCTGTATATTACCATCATTTTTATCCAATAAGAGCTGCAAGTCATCATCATCAAAGTATGGA